>JAJPYU010000263.1 GCA_021204765.1 Clostridiales bacterium | reverse complement strand
CTCCGACGGCAAGGAGGAGATCGAGAACATCCAGGAGCGTATCACCGGACGTTTGTCCTGCGAGAATATCTATGATGCGGAAGGGAATGTACTGATAGAGAAAAATCACATGATCACACCCCGCCGTGCCGCTGTCATCATGAGCAAAGGAGTGGATGAGAACGGTGATCCTCTGACCAGAGTGAAGATCCGTACCGTCCTCACCTGCAGATCCCATGTGGGCATCTGCGCAAAGTGCTACGGTGCCAACATGGCCACCGGCGCTTCCGTGCAGGTCGGTGAGGCAGTCGGTATCATTGCGGCCCAGTCCATCGGCGAGCCCGGCACTCAGCTGACCATGCGTACCTTCCACACCGGCGGCGTGGCCGGCAGCGATATCACCCAGGGTCTTCCCCGTGTCGAGGAGCTGTTTGAGGCGCGTAAGCCCAAGGGCCTGGCTATCATCACTGAGATCGCCGGCACAGTCACCATACGCGATACCAGAAAGAAACGGGAGATCGTGGTCACCAATAACGAGACCGGAGATTCCAAGACTTACCTGATCCCCTATGGATCAAGGATAAAGGTCAGCGACGGAGATGAGCTGGCGGCCGGGGATGTGCTGACAGAAGGAAGCGTCAATCCCCACGATATATTAAAGATCAACGGTATCACCGCCGTGCAGGACTATCTGCTCCGCGAGGTTCAGAGGGTATACCGTCTCCAGGGCGTTGAGATCAACGATAAGCACGTGGAGGTCATCGTCCGCCAGATGCTGAAAAACGTCCGCGTGGAGAATAATGGCGATTCCAATTTCCTCCCCGGAGCCCTGGTAGATGTACTGGAGTGCGAGGACGCCAACAGGCGGCTTGTGGAAGAGGGCAAAGAGCCCGCTGAGGCAAAACAGATCCTCCTCGGCATCACCAAGGCCTCCCTGGCCAAGAAGTCATGGCTGTCCGCTGCCTCTTTCCAGGAGACTACCAAGGTCCTGACCGATGCGGCCATAAAGGGCAAGGCTGATCCCCTGATCGGTCTTAAGGAAAATGTCATCATCGGGCAGCTTATCCCTGCCGGCACCGGAATGAAGCGTTACCGTTCCATCAGGCTGGACTCCGACAATGACCTGAATCAGAAGATCCAGGCAGATGCTGCGGATCCAGATCAGGACATACCTGTGGATGTCCTCGGCATGGATGATGACGATACCGTGGACATGAGCGGGATGGGCGAGTTCACCGAGGAGGCAAAAGCAGAGTTCTCAGGAGAAGCCTAAGTTATCCTTGACAGTGAGGACAGGATTTAATATAATGTGCACTTGTGCAAAGAATATAAAGGTCCAATGCACATGCATTCGCTCGTGCAAGCACGGCTCAGCATGTCCACAGTCCGGGACTTTTATAATAAAATAAAACAGGAGGTGAAAGAATGCCAACATTTAATCAGTTAGTGAGAAAAGGTCGGAAGACTACTGTGAAGAAGTCGAACGCCCCGGCACTTCAGAAGGGTTATAATTCCCTGAAGAAGCGTCCGACCGATGCTCCCTCTCCGCAGAAGCGTGGTGTCTGCACAGCCGTGAAGACCGCCACCCCGAAGAAGCCTAACTCCGCTCTGAGGAAGATTGCCCGTGTGCGTCTCTCCAATGGGATCGAGGTCACTACCTACATCCCCGGCGAGGGCCACAACCTGCAGGAGCACAGTGTCGTACTGATCCGTGGCGGCCGTGTAAAGGATTTACCCGGTACCCGTTACCACATTATCAGGGGCACACTGGATACTGCCGGCGTCGCCAACAGACGCCAGGCACGCTCCAAGTACGGCGCAAAGAGACCGAAGAAGAAATAGGCAAATAACCAATAGTATCACATAAGCTTTTGTAGGTGTTGGGATTTTTTCATTATTGATATTTATCCCGCACGGACACATCAGTTTAGTCAATGTGAGTACCGTTGAATTAATCTTTACATGATTAAGGAGGGAAGAATCGTGCCACGTAGAGGACATATTCAGAAAAGGGAGGTCCTGGCGGATCCCGTGTACAATGATGTTGTCGTCACGAAGCTGATCAACAATATCATGCTGGACGGCAAAAAGGGCGTAGCCCAGAAGATTGTATACAAAGCGTTTGACCGCATCGCCGAAAAGACCGGAAAGCCTGCGCTCGAGGTCTTCCATGAGGCAATGAACAATATCATGCCGGTGCTGGAAGTCAAGGCCAGACGTATCGGTGGAGCCACCTATCAGGTGCCTATCGAGGTCCGGGCCGACAGGAGACAGACACTGGCGCTTCGCTGGCTTACACTGTATTCCAGAAAGCGGAGCGAGAAGACCATGGCAGAGCGTCTGGCCAACGAGATCATGGATGCCGCGAATAACACCGGCGCATCCGTGAAGAAGAAAGAAGATACGCACAAGATGGCAGAGGCCAACAAGGCTTTTTCCCATTACAGATTCTAGGAGGAGTTTTTCATGGCTGGAAGAGAGTACCCGCTGGAGCGGACCAGGAATATCGGAATCATGGCCCATATCGATGCGGGTAAGACGACACTGACAGAGCGGATCCTGTATTATACAGGTATCAATTACAAGATCGGAGAGACCCACGAAGGCAATGCTACCATGGACTGGATGGAGCAGGAGCAGGAGAGGGGTATCACCATCACGTCCGCGGCTACTACCTGTCATTGGACGCTGCAGAAAGAAAACCAGCCGGCTCCCGGAGCACTGGAGCATCGGATAAATATCATCGATACTCCCGGACATGTGGATTTCACCGTGGAGGTGGAGCGTTCACTGCGAGTGTTGGACGGAGCGGTAGGTGTGTTCTGCGCCAAAGGCGGAGTGGAGCCCCAGTCGGAGAATGTCTGGCGACAGGCGGACACATACAATGTCCCCCGTATGGCTTTCATCAACAAGATGGATATCATGGGCGCTGACTTCTACGGAGCGGTGGATCAGATCCGCACGAGATTAGGAAAGAACGCCATCATCCTGCAGCTTCCCATCGGCAAGGAGGATACATTCAGGGGGCTTATCGACCTCTTTGAGATGCAGGCCTACATTTACAATGATGAGAAAGGCGAGGATATATCCATAATCCCCATTCCTGAGGACATGGAAGAGGATGCCGCCCTCTATCACGATGAGCTGGTGGAGAAGATCTGTGAGCTGGATGACGATCTGACTGAAATGTACCTGGAGGGTGAGGAACCCTCTGTAGAACAGATGAAGGCCGTACTGCGGAAGGCTACATGCGAGTGTACCGCCATCCCCGTGACCTGCGGCAGCGCGTACCGCAACAAGGGTGTCCAGAAGATGCTGGATGCCGTGGTGGAATACATGCCCGCTCCCACAGACATCCCTTCCATCAGGGGTGTGGATGAGGACGGAAATGAGGTGGATAGACATTCCTCAGACGAGGAGCCTTTCTCCGCACTGGTCTTCAAGATAATGACCGACCCCTTTGTGGGCAAGCTGGCATTCTTCCGGGTATATTCCGGGACTATGAATGCGGGCTCATACATCTTAAATGCCACCAAGGGCAAGAAAGAGCGTGTGGGACGTATCCTGCAGATGCACGCCAACAAGCGGCATGAGCTGGATAAAGTCTACGCCGGGGATATCGCGGCGGCTGTGGGATTCAAGATGTCCACCACCGGTGATACCATCTGCGATGAGCAGCATCCGGTGATCCTGGAGTCCATGGAATTCCCGGATCCCGTTATCGAGCTGGCCATCGAGCCCAAGACCAAGGCAGGCCAGGGCAAGATGAGTGAGGCTTTGGCAAAACTGGCCGAGGAGGATCCCACCTTTAAGGCTCACACGAACCCGGAGACCGGCCAGACCATCATCGCCGGCATGGGCGAGCTCCATTTGGAGATCATAGTGGACAGGCTGCTTCGGGAGTTTAAGGTGGAGGCCAATGTGGGCGCACCCCAGGTGGCTTACAAGGAGTCCTTCGGCAAGGCTGTGGATCAGGAGTACAAGTATGCCAAGCAGTCCGGCGGCCACGGACAGTACGGACACTGCAAGGTCCGTTTCGAGCCCCTGGATGTCAACGGTGAGGACACCTTTGTCTTCGAGTCCCAGGTGGTGGGCGGCACCATCCCCAAGGAGTACATTCCCGCAATTGGTGCCGGCATACAGGAGGCTGCCCAGGCAGGAGTTCTGGCAGGGTTCCCGGTACTGGGCGTGAAGGCCACTGTCTACGACGGTTCCTATCACGAGGTGGATTCCTCGGATATGGCTTTCCACATTGCCGGTTCCCTGTGCTTCAAGGAGGCCATGAAGAAGGCGGATCCCGTGCTCTTGGAGCCCATCATGAAGGTGGAGGTCACCATGCCCGAGGAGTATATGGGCGACGTCATCGGGGATATCAATTCCCGCCGGGGCCGCATCGAGGGCATGGAGGATATCGGAGGCGGCAAGATGGTAAAAGGTTATGTGCCGCTGGCTGAGATGTTCGGATATTCCACTGACCTCCGGTCAAAGACCCAGGGACGGGGAAATTATTCAATGTTCTTCGAGAAGTATGAGAAAGTCCCGAAGAATGTACAGGAAAAATTACTTTCCAATAAAGGAAAATAATCCTTGAAATACTTGACAGATTCTAATATAATGGTGCTAAATCTGAGTATCGAGGATTGTTAGGAAATGATTGCCAAGGAAAATACTAAGGAGGATTTGAATCATGGCAAAACAGAAATTTGACAGAACGAAACCGCATTGCAATATTGGTACCATCGGCCACGTTGACCATGGTAAAACTACACTGACAGCTGCTATCACCAAGGTTCTGGCGGAGCGGGTACCCGGAAATGAGTTCACAGAGTTCGATAAGATTGATAAGGCTCCCGAAGAGAAGGCTCGTGGAATAACAATCTCCACCGCCCACGTCGAGTATCAGACCGAGAAGCGTCACTACGCTCACGTCGACTGCCCCGGACATGCCGATTATGTCAAGAACATGATTACCGGTGCTGCCCAGATGGATGGCGCTATCCTGGTCGTTGCTGCTACAGACGGTGTCATGGCTCAGACAAAGGAGCACATTCTCCTGTCCCGTCAGGTCGGTGTCCCTTACATCATCGTATTCCTGAACAAGTGCGATATGGTGGATGATGACGAGCTCATTGAGCTGGTCGAGATGGAAGTCACTGAGCAGCTTGAGGAGTACGGCTTCATGGACTGCCCCATCATCAAGGGTTCCGCTCTCAAGGCTCTGGAGGATTCCTCCAGCCATTGGGCAGATGACATCATGGAGCTGATGGATGTCGTCGACAGCTACATCCCCGATCCTCAGCGTGCTACCGATCAGCCGTTCCTGATGCCCATCGAGGATGTCTTCACCATCACAGGCCGCGGCACTGTTGCCACCGGCAGAGTGGAGCGCGGTACTCTTCATCTCAATGAGGAGGTCGAGATCCTTGGTATCAAGAGCGCTGTCCAGAAGACCACAGTTACCGGTATCGAGATGTTCCGCAAGCTGCTGGATGAGGCTGTTGCCGGTGATAATATCGGTGTGCTGCTTCGTGGTATCCGCAGGACTGACATCGAGAGAGGCCAGGTCGTGGCAAAGCCCGGCACTGTGACCTGCCACACCAAGTTCACCGCTCAGGTGTACGTACTGACCAAGGAGGAGGGCGGACGTCATACTCCTTTCTTCAATAACTACCGTCCCCAGTTTTACTTCCGTACCACTGATGTGACCGGAGTCATCACTCTTCCCGAGGGCACTGAGATGTGCATGCCCGGCGATAACGTGGAGATGACCATTGAACTGATCCACTCCGTGGCTATGGAGCAGGGACTTACTTTCGCTATCCGTGAAGGCGGACGTACTGTGGGATCCGGACGTGTTGCTACCATCATCGAGTAAGATAAAAGAGAAATAAAAATTCCCGGGGATTTCATCCCCGGGAATTTTTTATTTGTCTAATAATTCTTGCACTATTTGGTTTACAAGAGTAGGGTGTGCTTTCCCTTTCATTGCTTTCATTGTTTGCCCAACTAAGAATCCCATTGCTTT
>JAJPYU010000030.1 GCA_021204765.1 Clostridiales bacterium | reverse complement strand
CACTGTTATCGAAAAAATGCAAGTAAATTTAAAAACTTATATATGATAGGTTGAATTAATCCTAGAATCATTATATATTTAGAAATATAAGATGAGCCCAGGAGGATTTATTTATGACTATTAATACCAGTAATCTTGTCTCTATTACGGAGGCAAATCAGAATTTTTCCAGAATAGCACGGATGGCAGATGAAAGTGGAGCTGTGGTTATTTTAAAAAATAATACTCCCAGATACCTGCTGGTGGAGTATGGGGCGGCACAACAAGAGGAGTTTGCCTCCGATGAGGATGTTATGTCCATATCAAAAAGACTTATTGAGAAGAATCGCAAAGCATATGAGGTATTGGCAAAATGATCAGGCTTTCAAAAAACCAGATTATGTTTCTCCATAAGCATCTTATAGATGAAACGGGTGGAAGCGATGGAGTGAAGAAAAATGACGATCGATTTAAAAGTAATAGCCCATATCCATACAGACTTCCCTGAGAAGTTCGGGGTACCCAGGCAGAGCGGCCTGGCGCCGTCCCTTTCGGGGACAGTGGTATTTACGCCTGAATATAGGAATGTAGATGCCCTGCGGGGCCTGGAGGGATACGATTACATCTGGCTGATCTGGGGATTTGAGGGCACCGGGGACGGCCCGTGGAAGCCTATGGTGCGGCCTCCCAGGCTGGGTGGAAATAAGAAGATGGGGGTCTTTGCCACCAGGTCTCCTTTCAGGCCGAATCCGATAGGATTGTCATCTGTGAGGCTGGAGTCTACCCCTCAGACGGAGCAGGGCACGGTGCTTAAGGTGTCAGGCATAGATATGCGGGACGGCACACCCATTTTTGATATCAAGCCCTACATTCCATACGCAGACAGTCATCCCGAGGCCAGAGGGGGCTTCACGGATGAGACCACATACAGAGTGTTGGATGTGGATTTTCCTGAGGAGCTTTTGGAGAGGGTTGCGTCTGATAAGAGGGATGCGTTGTTGGAGGTCCTACGTCAGGATCCCAGGCCCCATTATCAGGAGGATGCTGGCAGGGTTTACGGCATGGCCTTCGATAAATATAATGTGCAGTTTCGAGTTGTTGATGGTAAGATGACAGTGACAGGTGTGGGGGAGTAAAATGCAGCGAACAGATGACAACACAGTTCTCTATCATTACACAGATTTTAGTGCTTTAGGTGGCATTTTGAGCACAGCCGAGCTGCGCCTGAACAATATCCTGAATATGAATGACGCCTCAGAGATGAGCCTGTTTATGAACGGCCTGTGCAAGGCGGTCTCGGATCGCTTCCAGCATGACGGGGATTACATCAAAGCCAACTGGACAAAGAAGCTCTTTTCCGCGGAACAGGAGCAGGAGTTTGCCTACTCGGCCTACGCAGCCTGCTTCTCCCGCTATCGTGACGATGCGGCCCAGTGGGAACGCTATGCCAACCGCGGCAAGGGCGTCTGTATAGGATTTCAGTACGACCTGTTTCAGGAAATGGTGATGGAGCCGCTGTCCCTGCAGGCCGTTTTCTATCAGGACGATATGGCGGAGCATGAGATGGTGGATACCCTGTACCATTTGATAAAGAAGCATAAGGATTCCTCCACTATCTCGGCGGAGCTCCGCGAAGCCATGAACCATGCCTGGGCCTCCTCGGCGGCATTCAAGCATCCCTCATTTGCCTGTGAGAATGAGGTGAGGCTGGTGGTCTCGCCCTTTGAAAAAGGGTACTTTAATGTGCAGCCCCGCTATCATGTCGCCAGGGAGCGGATCAAGAAATATTATCCAGTGGATCTGAAGAAGCTGTGCAGGAATGTTGGCATAGAACTGGAGGATGTGGTAACGGAGATCATCATCGGCCCCGAATCCACCCAGTCAGTTCCTATATTGCAGGATTACTTAAAAGATTTGGGTTACAAAAAGCTCTGCGAGAGGGTGGCACACTCAGACTGTCCGTTGAGAGGACGATGATAAATATCATGAAATCAATGGATTTATAAATTTTCATTTACAGAGACCCGGAATGTACTATAATTGTGAATAGAACTGGGTGGGCTGTTGCAAATGACCTGCCAGGCGATATGGATGAGATCATAGCTGAGATAAGGGAGGCCGCATGAGTAAGCTTAGCGAGCTGATAGAGAAGCTGTGCCCGGATGGGGTGGAGTATAAAGCATTAAATGAAATCGCTGAACATTACACAGATGGGATGCATAATCTTCCTAAAGGCATCATGGACTCCGGCGAATATCCTATATTGAGTGCGCAAAATATTAGTGGTGGAATTATTGATATGAACACTTCTAAATATGTGTTAGGAGAAACTTTTGAAGTGGAAAATAAACGAACTAATGTGCGACAAGGAGATGTCTTGCTAACAATTGTTGGAGCTATTGGAAGAGTGGCTGTTGTGGAAAAAGATTTGAAGGCTCTCTTTCAAAGAAGTGTGTGTGTAATAAAACCTAATTTGAGTATTATAGAATCCAAATTTTTAAGGTACGCATTAGAATCTTCCTCCATACAGAATTATATACAGGTTAACGCACATGGAGCGGCTCAAAGAGGTTTATATTTAAATCAGGTTGGTGAGATCAAAATCCCAGTCCCTCCACTGGAAGTCCAGCGTGAAATAGTCCGCATACTGGACAAATATACCGCTTTTGAAACAGAGCTGGAAGAAAACCTGACGGCGGAGCTTGAACTGCGGAGAAAACAGTACGAGTTTTATCGCGATAAGCTGCTGAACTTTGGTAACAAGAGTGGGGAAGTAACCCCGGAAGTAGTTTGGAAGACTATAAATGAAATCTCCGAGAATTGTGACAATCAGAGAAAGCCTGTTACAGGAAAGAATCGTATTGCTGGAGATTATCCGTATTATGGAGCATCCGGTGTGGTTGACCATGTGAATGATTATATTTTTGAAGGAGATTACCTTCTTGTTTCTGAAGATGGAGCCAATCTCCTAGCCAGGAGTACACCAATTGCCTTTTCCATATCAGGAAAGAACTGGGTTAATAATCATGCTCATGTATTGAAATTTGAGACATATGAGGAGAGAAGATTCGCAGAATTTTATTTAAATTCAATAGATTTATCTCAGTGGGTGACAGGTGGTGCACAGCCGAAGCTCAATCAGCAAAATTTAAACAAAATTCCTATTCCCGTCCCGCCCCTCGCCGAGCAGCGCCGCATCGTCGCCATCCTGGACCGCTTTGACGCACTTTGTAACGACCTGACCAGCGGCATCCCCGCCGAGATCGCGGCCCGGCAGAAGCAGTACGAGTACTACCGTGACAAGCTGCTGAGCTTTAGGCAAAAATGACCGTTTTCCCTGAACTGAGTGCTGAGATATGTTATCATTGCATTGACAGAACAGACGTGGAATAGGTGGAAGGACATGATACACGAGTTGGAACCAAGACATTTTAATAATAGTTACCGCCTGGCAGAACCGAAAGAGGGGGATATGGTCATCAGTATGCATGATGGGAGGATTCTGCTCGCCAAGCAGGATGATGTGTCTTTTCCCTGTTATGAGGAATTGCCCGAGGAATACTGTGACAGCCATACATTTACTTATCTGTTTTCCATAGATGATATGCGATTCTTCCTCTGCCGTGACCTGGAGATGGATGGTTATCATTATGATGCCATGCAGTCCCTGCGGGGAGCCGCTCCTCAGCATATGGTCTATGCGGGGCTGGTAGGCATGCAGCTGGGACGCTGGTATGATGCTCACAAGTATTGCGGCAGATGCGGCGCTCTTATGGAGCATGATGAGAAGGAGCGGATGATGTATTGCCCTGCCTGCGGCCAGATGGAGTATCCGAAGATCTGCCCCTGTGCCATAGTAGGAGTTATCCATGACGGGAAGATATTGGTGAGCCAGTACAGGGGCGGGTTCACCAATCACTATGCCCTGATTGCCGGGTTTGCGGAAATCGGCGAGACTATTGAGGATACGGCACGGAGGGAAGTCTTTGAAGAGACTCACGTCCACATCAGGAATCTTCGCTACTATAAATGCCAGCCCTGGCCGTTCTCGGAGAGCCTGCTGTTCGGATTTTACGCTGAACTGGACGGATCGGATGAGATCACGATACAGGAGGATGAGCTCTCCATGGCCAAGTGGGTGACGCCGGAGGAAATCTACGAGACTCCGGATAATTTTGCCCTGACTAATGAGATGCTGTGTAAGTTCAAGGCTAATTACGGGAAACCGGAGTGGGAGGAAATGTTCCGCTAATGATTCCAGTGGCATCCGGAGTGTCTTGCCGGCGGAATCGTCGAAAGTTTGGGTTGACAATATTTTTGTGTATGATAGAATCTATCTAAACCGATGAGAAAGTGTAAGTACCCTCCCACGTTTGCCGTACAGAGAGCTGCCGTTGCTGAGAGAGCAGCCGGTGTAGTCTGAGGGGAATGGGCTTTTGAGGGCGAGCTGAAAAGCAGCTTTTTATTTATCTTTTTAAAGCTGCTGAGTATGTGAGACGGGTCTTCCCGTTACAGAAGGAGCGGATACCATTACTTATATTTCCGCGCCGGGTGTTCGTTTACCGGCGAGGAGATAGCAAGTGATTCGTCCGCATGAGTGGGTGCGAGAGCACCAAGCCGGGTGGCACCGCAGGAGTATATTATGACTCTTGTCCCTGCATTTTTAAAAAATGGGGACAGGAGTCTTTTCTTTTTGTTCCCAAAGCGTTACCGTGTGAACAAAAATCTACATTAAGGAGGCTTATATTATGAGCGAAACGAAGATTCCCTACAAAATCTATCTCTCAGAAGAGGAGATGCCAACACAATGGTACAATGTCCGTGCCGACATGAAGAACAAGCCGGCGCCCCTCTTAAACCCGGGTACCCTGGAGCCCATGAAGGCAGAGGAGCTGGAGGGCGTGTTCTGCGCAGACCTGGTGGCTCAGGAGCTGGACAATGACACCCGCATGGTGGACATCCCCGATGAGATCCGGAATTTCTACCGCATGTACCGTCCGTCACCCCTTGTGAGGGCTTACTGCCTGGAGAAGAAGCTGGGCACCCCCGCGAAGATCTACTACAAGTTCGAGGGAAATAATACCAGCGGCAGCCACAAGCTGAATTCCGCCATCGCCCAGGCTTACTACGCAAAGAAGCAGGGCCTTAAGGGTGTTACCACAGAGACCGGCGCAGGCCAGTGGGGCACAGCCCTGGCCATGGCATGCGCATATCTGGATCTGGACTGCAAGGTGTATATGGTCAAGGTGTCTTACGAGCAGAAGCCTTTCCGCCGCGAGGTCATGAGGACTTACGGTGCTGATGTCACCCCTTCACCTTCCATGACCACTGAGGTGGGCAAGAAGATCCTGGCCGAGCATCCCGGCACCACCGGAAGCCTGGGCTGCGCTATCTCCGAGGCTGTTGAGGTGGCTACCACCAACGAGGGTTACCGCTATGTGCTGGGCAGCGTGCTTAATCAGGTGCTGCTGCATCAGTCAGTGATTGGTATGGAGAGCAAGATCGCCATGGACAAGTACGGCATCAAGCCTGATATCATCATCGGTTGTGCCGGCGGCGGCTCCAATCTGGGCGGACTGGTAGCTCCGTTCATGGGCGAGAAGCTCCGCGGCGAGGCTGACTACCAGGTCATCGCTGTCGAGCCTGCATCCTGCCCCAGCTTCACCAGAGGCGTCTTCGCATATGATTTCTGCGACACCGGAATGATCTGCCCGCTGGCCAAGATGTACACTTTAGGGTCCGGCTTCATTCCTTCCCCGAACCATGCCGGCGGCCTGCGTTTCCACGGCATGAGCTCCATTCTCTCCCAGCTGTATCATGACGGCTACATGGAGGCAGTTGCAGTCGAGCAGACCGACGTCTTCAAGGCAGCCGAGCAGTTCGCCAGGGTCGAGGGCATCCTTCCCGCACCCGAGAGCAGCCACGCCATCAAGGTGGCCATCGACGAGGCCTTGAAGTGCAAGGAGACCGGCGAGGAGAAGACCATCCTCTTCGGACTCACACAGGTTTTTATAAATGTCAACTATTACTATACATTTTGTTGGAAAATATTGT
>JAJPYU010000051.1 GCA_021204765.1 Clostridiales bacterium | reverse complement strand
GAGTGAATAGAGTACTAAATCGGAGGTAGAGGAAGCAATGAGCAGACAAGAGGTTGTGATTAAGGACATCGTTAAGACTTACGACAATCCTGTTGCGGAGCTGGTGAGAGTTGCGTGCCAGTTTTCCAGCACCATTATCCTGGCGGATGATTCCCATAGAGTGAATGCCAAGAGCATCATGGGTATCATGGCTTTCAGTCCCTCCGGCGGCAAGAGTATTGCGGTGGAGGCCACCGGGGATGATGAGCAGGCGGCAGTGAATGCCATGACGGAGTTTCTGCTCTGTGAGGCCTGATGGATGTCCGCCGGCACCAGTATTTAAAGTATTACAAAAGCACCGGGTCAGATGACCCGGCGCTTTTAGATTTGAGTGCCAATAAACCAACATCATTTCAATGCAAGCATGGATGATGCCGGTCTTTTTTCCGCTTTATCGCTCATATTCCATCGGACACGTTTTCGACTTCATTTATCTCATCCAATTGCCGGTTTTCATTGTAGGCCTGTACCAGGACCCTGATCCTGTTATAGGGATCTAAGAGGTCGCTGATGGACGCGTTGTGATTTAAGGTATCAATGATGTAGGCGATATACTTGCTCATGTCGCAGCTGATAAAGTAATCCCTGGATAAAAGTTCAGGTGACTGGTAGGTCAGATTTGTGGAGACCACCTTGTATATGAGCCCCTCATCCACTGCTTTATCGAACTTCTCCATGCCGCTGGTGAAGAGGCCGAAAGTGGCGATAACGAAAATCCTTCCCGCATGGCGCTTTTTTAACTCCCTGGCCACGTCTATCATGCTGCCGCCGGAAGAGATCATATCATCCAGCACCCAGACATCCTTGCCCTCAAGGGAGGATCCCAGGAATTCATGGGCCACTATGGGGTTCATGCCGTCTACCACCCGGCTGTAATCCCGGCGCTTGTAGAACATTCCCATTTCAACACCCAGGACGCTGGCCATGAAGACTGCCCTCTCGGTGGCACCCTCATCAGGGCTGATGATCATCAGGTGATCCTTATCAACGGTCAGGTCGTCACAGGTTCCCAGGATGCCTTTCACAAACTGATAGAAGGGAGTCACTGTGTCGAATCCGTTTAAAGGGATGGCGTTCTGCACTCTGGGATCGTGCGCATCAAAGGTGATGATATTGTCCACCCCCATATTTATAAGCTCCTGTAAGGCCATGGCGCAGTCCAGGGACTCTCTTGCCGTGCGGCGGTGCTGGCGGCTTTCATACAAAAAAGGCATGATGACTGTGATACGCCCGGCCTTGCCGCAGGTGGCGGCGATGACACGCTTCAGATCCTGAAAGTGATCATCGGGGGACATGCGGTTTACCTGGCCGCAGAGCTTGTATGTCATGCTGTAATTGGTCACGTCTACCATGATATACAGGTCATAATTGCGGATACTCTGGTCGATGCGCCCTTTTGCCTCGCCGCTGCCGAAACGGGCGCAGGCCGCGTTTATGACGTAGGAGTCACGCATATAGCCCCGGAAAGTGATATCATTCTCGTGCTCATGCTGGCGTGCGCATCTCCATCTGACCAGATGTCTGTCTATCGCCTCGCCTATGTCCGCACAGCTGGCCAGGGGGATGATACCCAAAGGCCCCTCAGGTATGGAATCCAGATTTCGTTTGTCGTCATGCATCGGAAATGCCCCTCCTTAAAAATTTTTCTGAACCCGGATATCTTTCCCAAAGAGGTGGAGCAGGGTGAAATTGCTGATGATCCTGGAAAAGATGCGTTCCGAGTATATTGCTGATATCTGCTGCAAGTCCAGATTGCTGGAGATTACTGTGGATTTTTCTGCCAGCAGTCTCTCGTTTAAGCAGACAAAAAACCGGGAAAGGGTAAATGAGTTGGTCATTTCCGTTCCCAGGTCATCGATGATCAATAGATCACATTCCAGTATGCTTTTGTAATCTGTCTCCGCCGCGGCAGTGTGGCGGAACTCCCTGTCTGCCAGCACATCAAATAGCCGGCTGGCAGAAAAATAGACGACAGAGTGGCCTGTGGCCAGGAGCCGTCCCGCGATACAGTTGGAGAGATAAGTCTTCCCCACGCCGGTATCCCCGAATAAAAATATGTTCTGTGCGGATGAATCAAAGTCCTCGGTAAAGCGCAGGCATTTGGCGTAGGCATTCCTGGCCGCATCCAGTGAGGAGATATCCGTTCCCATATCAAAGATATCATCTGAGTAATAGCCGAGTGAAAAATTCTCGAAACACTCATCTCCCAGTGCCGCAGTCAGATTGGACTCGGACCATATAAGCTCAGTGGCTGCCTGCTTAAAGCAGTGGCAGCGCTCAGTGCCGATATAGCCGGTATCCCTGCAATCCCGGCAGTGGTATGGGGGATCAAGGTAATCCGCCGGATAGCCCATGCTTCTCAGGATGTCCTTTTTTTCGGCTGTAAGGGAGGCGGCTTCTTCGGCGAAGCTGTCTGCCGCAGCCTCGCCGCTGCCTGCCGGGGAAGCGGTCAGGAGCCCTTTGGCCTTACTCACTGCCAGATGCGCAATTTCAGAGTCTATGTCGGCAAGCCGGGGGGCCTTTGCGCAGACTTCGATCCTTCTTTCGGTGATTAGCCGCTGCCTTTCAAGCTGCCTGGCCTGGTAGGCTTCCATGATCTCATCGTACTGCGTGTTTGACAGTGCCATAGTCTTTCCCCCTACTGGAAGGATTTCCTTATCAACTGGTTCTGGATCTCCTCGTAGTCATTCTCCCGCTGCTGGAAATTAGCGAAGCGGCTGGCAGCCTGTATGGTCTGGGAATGCCTGGTCTTCCGGGTGGACGCCCGGTGAGCCTCATCGGCCTTTTTCACGTCTTCCATGGTCCTGATTCCTGCGCGATACCAGCGCTCCAGGATGGAATTCGCGTAACTGAAGCTGGCCTCGTGGATGGTATTCATGGTGCGGGCACAGGCCTCGCTTATCATCTCTGTGGAGAAAGCGTATCTGGCAGACCATGTCTCTATATAATCGGTCTCAGAAGGAACCAGATTGCGTCCGCGGATGCCGAAAGCTTTCATGACGGCATGGGCGAGGGCTGAACTGGATCCGGCGTAGTCCCTGGCCTGCTCCACGGAAGTGATACCCTTCGCGGCATAGTCCTCAGCGACACGCTGCATATAGCGGAGGCTGGTGTGGCCGCCGGAGACGCAGGTCTCAATGAGGAACTCTATAAGCTCCTCAGGGAAATGCAATTCGTCATACCAGGAGAAAATAGTGGAGAGATCCGTCTGGTTTAAAGTGCGGCCCAGATACTGCTCAGTTATAAAAATGAGCTCACGGATATCCTCCTGCTTAGTAAATTCTTTCATGCGGTCAGGATCGGGCTCCCGCTTCCGGGAGGCCGCAATAAAGCGGTCAGCCAGGTCTTTGGGGCTGTCATTTTCGGCGCTGATGTCATCGTGGGCGTCGTTTAAGAAACAGATGCCGGAGAGACTGCCGCCCTCTTCATACTCCAGGCGGAAGAGCTTTTTCTTCTCCCAGTATTTTAAGGCGCGGAGAATATCCCGTTCGGTGCAGTCGAAATGATCCGCTATCCGGGACAGTGAAAAGCTGCAGTCCAGGAGATTGATGCTGCGCAGCAGATACAGGTATATCTTCACGTAATCCCCATTGGCTCTGGTCATGTATTCATCTATAAAAAGGTTGGGTACACAGGTAGCCGCAAGGGGCTGCTCGTTGTACAAAGTAATTCCTGCCATATTTATCTCTCTCTTTCGCATCAAGAGTATAGCACAGCGAAAATGAAATGAGAAGAAAAAGATACCAACAGAAAACAGGGGATATTTGTGGAAAACCATGGGGAAAAGCTGTTCATGTGGTATCAATTTTCACCCAGCAGGGATTCCCCGATAAGGTACACATCCCCCGCACCCATAGTTATCAACAGGTCGCCGTTCATAATTTTTTTTGAGAGAAATTTTTCTATCTCAGGGAAACCCGGGAAATAATAGCTCTCAGTGCCGCGTCCGGCTATGTCCCTTGCCAGGTCGGCGCAGTCCACTCCCAGAGTGTCAGTCTCCCTGGCAGCGTAGACATCGGCCAGCACCACTATGTCTGCCAGTGAGAGGGCGTCGGCGAACTCGTTCCAGAAAGCCTTTGTCCGGGAATAAGTGTGGGGCTGGAAGACGCAGATAATGCGCTCATGAGCCATGTTCTGTGCAGCGGTGAGAGTTGCCCGTATCTCAGTCGGGTGATGGGCATAGTCGTCTATGACATCGGCTTCGTGATAGCGGCCTTTGAATTCGAAGCGCCGGGCGGTGCCGCCGAAAGAGTGGAGCCCATGGGTGATGGCGGAGGAATCAAAGCCGGCTTCTTTCGCACAGGCAATGGCGGCCAGGGCGTTCACCACGTTGTGGGAGCCCGGCACCTGAAGCGAGATGTACTCACCCTTTTTCCCATGATCCAGGCAGATGAAGGAGGCGCAGCCCATTCTGTCATAGGCCAGCTCCGTAAGGGAGTAGTCCTCAGTGCCGGAAAGACCGAATGTAACAGCGGAGACATGAGCCGCAGCTATGATCTCCTCCGGCCGGTCGATGGCAGAATTTATTATCAGTACGCCGTCATCTTTTGTATTCGCCGCGAAAAGGGCAAAGGAATGGCGGATATCGTCTATATCCCTGAAGAAATCCATGTGGTCTTCTTCTATATTCAATATGACTGTATATTTGGCATGGAAATTAAGAAAACTGTTGGTGTACTCGCAGGCTTCGGTGAGGAAATTCCCAGAGCCTCCGACCCGGATATTCCCGCCTATGGCGGAAAGCATCCCGCCCACTGAGACAGTGGGGTCGCATTCTGCCGCCAGCATGATGTGGGCTATCATGGAGGTGGTGGTAGTCTTGCCGTGGGTGCCGGCCACAGCTGCGGATTCGGGGTAATTGTCCATAAGCTGCCCGAGGAACTCTGCCCGGCTGAGCATGGGTATGCCTGCATTCACGGCCGCCTGCCATTCCGGGTTGTCGGGGTGGATGGCGGCGGTGTAGACTACGAGATCGATGTCATCAGTGATATTTTCCGCCTTCTGGCCTATATATATCTCCGCCCCATCATCTTCCAGCCGCTTTGTCAGGTCTGAGACCCTGTTATCAGAGCCTGAGACCGTGAAGCCCTCCTTTAATACCACTTCAGCCAGGCCGCTCATACTGATGCCGCCTATACCGATGAAATAAATATGGATGGGGTGATTAAAATCTATACTGTACATGATATGATGCCTCCGGTGTATAATGCAGCACACAGAGTGCTTCGCATTTCACGCCCCGCACTCCTGAAAACATTCGCGATCACAATCTTTATGCTACAGTATACCAAAAATCCAAAAAATGTAAAGTCTCCGGTGTTGCGCCGCATGTCCCGCCGTGTTACAATGCTAATGCTTGCTTCCGCATCCGCATACAGCCCCTTTACGGATGTCGGGAGCCTAAGCGGCGTTATAAAGGAGGAACTTCCATGTACCTGATAGTGGGACTGGGAAATCCCGGTGACAAATATAAGGGAACCCGCCACAATGTGGGTTTTGACACCATAGATGTCCTGGCGGAGAAATACGACATATCTGTGACGAAGCGGCGAGGCAGGGCCTTTGTCGGCAAAGGCCTCATAGAAGACGAAAAAGTCATACTGGCGAAGCCCCAGACTTACATGAACCTGAGCGGGGAGAGCGTAAGCCGCCTCATAAAGTCCTATGGGCTTGACACCGCTCATGATCTTATAGTGATCTGTGATGACATTTACCTGGCCTGCGGGAACCTGCGGATCCGGAAGTCCGGCAGCGCCGGGGGCCACAACGGCATGAAAGATATCATAGCCAGGACCCACAGCGACGAGTTTCCGCGGGTGAGGATCGGAGTCGGCGGGAAGCCGGAAGGCACGGATCTGGTAAAGCATGTCCTTGGCCATTTCTCAAAGTCCGAGAGAGAGCGTGTGGACGAGGCTGCCGGGGATGCGGCTGCAGCAGTGGCTATGATGGTGAAAGGTGAGACAGACGCCGCCATGAATAAATATAACAGGAAAAAGTACTAGTATATCGGTACGGCAGG
>JAJPYU010000155.1 GCA_021204765.1 Clostridiales bacterium | reverse complement strand
TCCTTTGTCTGCAACGGACACTGCTATGACATCCGCTGCGAAGTCGTCTGCGAGGATGCGATCCTGAATCTTCCCAAGCCGCCTACAATAGAGGTGCTTGCAAATACTGTCCGCGGCAACGCGGTGGACGCGGACTACTCCACCCGCTTTGCGGATGCGTACAACACTGAGATCCAGGCATGGATCAACGGATGTAAGGAAGGCCGCGTGGACGGCCCCAACGCCTGGGACGGATACTGCTGCCAGGTCGCCGCGGCAGCCGCATCCAGAGCAAGGGATACCCAGAGCATTGTCGATGTAGTATATGATCCGATGCCGGACTTTTATAAGAAACAGGCTTGAAAAATAAGCGGAAAGTGAGGGAACTATGGAATTATCAATCTGCACTGACGTATTAGCCGAACTGTCCTATACGGACATGCTGGACAGAGTAAAATCATATGGCATTGATGCCGTGGAAATGACCGCGGGAGGCTGGGGCGCACGCACACACTGCCCCACAGCCGAGCTGCTGGAAGATGAAGCAAAACGCGCGGCATATCTGGGAGAGCTTGAGAAGCGCGGAATGCGTATTGCCGCTCTCAACACCTCCTGCAACCAGCTCTGGCCCTGCGAGACCGGGAAAGAATATGAGAAATCAATGTATGACTGCGTGCTTCTCGCGGAAAAGCTGGGAGTGAAAAAGATTGTATGCATGTCAGGTCTTCCCGGAGGCTGTGAGGGCGATGCCACACCGAACTGGATCACATCCTCGGTCACAATGACAGCTTATATGCAGCCGACAGTGGACTATCAGTGGCGTGTCACCATTGAATGGTGGAAAAAATTTGCTTCCTTCTGTCATGAGCACGGGCTGGAGCAGATCGCCATTGAGGAATTCCCCTGTATGATGGTACACAATCCGGAGACATTCTGGCACCTGCGCGACGGAGTGGGAGATCCGATCGTAGGGATCAACCTGGATCCCTCTCACCTCATTGCCTACGGCGCAGACCCCATTGCGTCCGCCCGCGCTTTCAAGGGGGCTATCTATCATGTCCACGGCAAGGACACCCGTATCGAACGCGGCATTTCTGATGTAAACGGGCTGACAGAATGGAAAGATGTATATGACACCGCAAACCGCTCATGGAACTATGTCGCGGTAGGCTGCGGCAAGGATCTGCAGTGGTGGAAAGAATTCTTCTCAATTGTGCGCATGATGGGATATAACGGCGATGTGTCACTGGAGATGGAGGATTATACCATGTCCGCGGAAGCCGGCATCCTGACATCCGTAAGCGCCTTGCAGCAGACCATCAGCAGATAAACGAAAGACAACTTGCGACAGCACCCGCCAGTAAAGCCGCCTGAGGCAAAGCGGGTGCTGTTTTGGCACAATTTATTTGTTTTCACTGCACCGGCAGCGAAGTACATGGTGTGGGCTCAAAAGTAACTTTTCATCCGTCCTGTTCCTGTCTGGTCAGCTCCTTCATCCAGGTAAACTTCCTGAAATGCACAAACACCGGCAGGCATTTAAAGATCTGATCCGACTGTATAACTATGACCACCAGGGCCACCGGCCATTTCCACCAGAAAGCTGCCATGAAAGACAGGGGCATCACTATGCACCAGGTGCTGACCATGTTCATTTTCATTGTAAATTTGGTATCTCCCGCACCCTGGATTATCCCGGTACTGACTGGCATCTGATAGGACATACCGATCATCACTATCCCCATCACCAGGATAAGGTTCATCGCCATAGAAATGGCATTGTCATTCAGACTGTAAAGGCTCAGCAGCGGCGTCCTCAGAGCGATCAGCGCCAGCCCCAGAACAGTGCCTATGGCGACATCGATCACCGTCAGGGTCCGGGCATAAGCCTTAACTGTCTCGGAATCACCTTTTCCCACAGCGTTTCCGATAATCACGGCGGATGTGGATGCCATGGCGATGACCACGACTTTCAGATACTGGTAAAATGTAGTGGCGACAGAATTAGCCGCTATGGCATCAGCGGAGAGATGCCCCAGTATAGCAGTCTGTATCGGCACCGACAGTCCCCAGATCGCCTGTGCGAACATAATGGGAATATAGACTTTCCTGAAATCCTTTTTCAGTACGCCATCGTAGCTCCACAGCTCCCGCTGGAACAGATGCAGCTTTTTATCTATCTTCGTGATATACAGGATCACTATCACCAGTTCAGTCCCGCGGGCGATCAGTGTACCCACAGCCGCACCCCGGATTCCCATCTCAGGTGCCCCGAATTTACCAAAGATGAGGACATAGTTTATGCTGACATTGATGACCAGCGACACAATGGAGATGTAGAAAGATATCCTGACTGTGCCGACGGCGCGCAGCGCGGCCATCAGCACGTTGCTCACTATATACAGGGCAAAAGACCACATTACCAGCATCAGATAGGATTTCCCCTCGGCTATGATCTCCGGAGAATCAGTAAACAGCCGCAGCAAAAGCTCAGGGAAAAAGCCGCAAATGACCAGCACTGCAGCCCCTATGATAATGCTGAGCCGCAGGGCAATACCGGTCAGCACACGGATGGGCTTCACCCGACCCTGTCCCCAGTACTGGGAAGCCAGTACGACCAGGGCATTTCCTATGGACAGGGCAAACTGCTGGACCATAAAATAGACCTGGTTGACGGTGGCTGCTCCGGAAAGCGCCGTCTGGCTGTAACTGCCAAGCATGATATTGTCTGCCATATTGACACTGTAAGCCACCACATTCTGGAGGACTACCAGAAACAGCATGCGCAGCAATGCCTGATAAAATGATCTGTCTCTCGTGAAAAAATAATTTCTTGCGGTCTCCATTTACCTGTACTTCTTTCTAAAACCATTAAAACAGACTGCGTTCCTATACGAAGGCATCCATTTCAGGTCTATTTGACCCTGGTATCATCACGATGCTGGGGTCAAATAAGATGATACCTCGGATTTCTCCGTGCTACGCACTCCCGAAATCCTCAAAACATTCGCAATCCGCTCATTTTTTTCGAAAAATGGCTACTTGCTCATGTTTTGGGCGGGTCAAATACCTGAAATCGGATGTAAACATCCATTTCAGGTCTATTTGACCCTGGTATCATCACATAAGAAAGAGAGCCGAAGCTCTCTTTCTCTATTTATAGGGGGCACAAATGAATTTAGAAAAGTTCTTTGTAAATCTTGTAAACTCTGTCCCTGTCAAGCTCGACAAAGCTGTTTACCATGAGCCTGCCCTGCTCAGTCATAACAGAATCAGTAAACTCTGCCAGCTCCTTCTCTTTTACCCCATACTCGTGGAGAGCCTTCTTGGGAAGGAGCACATTGAGCAGCTTCTCCAGCTCATCAAAGACGTTCTCCGGCGAACACTCCAGAATACCGGCAATGTATTTTTCCAGAGTCTCGATCTCTCCGTCGGTCTTTATCTCCAGGTAATTCTTCATCACACCGGTGAACATGGCGTAGTTCGACTCGCCGTGAGCGACATGATAATTGGCTCCGAGAGGATAGCTGAGAGCGTGGACCGCAGCGCAGCCGGCATTGCCGAAAGCTATTCCGGCATAGTTTGAAGCGATCAGGAAGTCCTCCAGCAGAGGCAGCCTGGCGTCAGGGCCCTCATCCCTGATCTTCTTATATCCGTTAAGTATCATCTCCATAGCCTTATATCCGAACATCTTTGTATATCCGTTTGCCTTGGGAGAAAGCGAAGACTCAATGGCATGGATCAGGGCGTCGATGGAGCTGGTCGCAAAAACCTTAAAAGGAAGTCCCTTAAGCAGCTCGGGGATCATGACTGCCTTGTCTCCGTACATCTCATCCACAGCAAGACCTTTCTTGGTGCCACGGCTGTTTAAGGCAAGGATAGCAATGTTTGTCACCTCAGAGCCGGTACCGCAGGTAGTGGGGATCAGGATAAGCTCTTTGTTCTTCTCAACAGGGAGCTTTCCGTCATAGAGATCCAGGATGGGGGATACATTCTTCAGGGCAAATATCTTGCTGATATCTATAACAGTGCCGCCGCCGACAGCAATCACGCGCTTTGGCTGACCCTTAATATCCTTGTACATTGCCTCCACCATATCATCTGAAGGCTCACCCACTCCGTACTTTTCCTGGAAAATCACTTCACAGTCCAGATTAAGGTCTCCGAAAAACGGCTGGTAGATGTACTCATTGGTGATCACCAGGTCATCTTTTCCAATCTTAAAATCCTCCGCAAAATCCTTGCAGGTATCATATTTCAGTATCTCCGGTTTTACCATAAACTGCTTCATGTCTGTTCCCCTTTCCTTTGCATTTGTGATTCAATTATTGTATATTATTTATTGAATCGGATATTTATATTGTAATTATATGTCTAAATGCGGTTTTGTCAATGGGTAATATAAAAAAGTTTTACGTTCAATCATGATCCGCCATCTTATAGATACGGAACATGTCTTCAGCGTCCATCGGCTGGAAACATCCAAGCTTTACCGTTCCGCCGTCTGTGGCGCTGTCTGCCATTTCCCGGAGCACTTCCTCCGGCTGCACACCGATAAGGCTTCCCCCGACGCGAAGCTCACCGATACAGGTGGGCATATCCAGGGAACGGAAAAATTCCTCTGTGCGGGCAATTGTATCTTTCGCCGCCCGGTCGGCATCCTCTGTATCTATACCCCACACCTGCTTCCCATAACGGGCGAACCGGTCTGCATCCGTCTTATATACATATCCGGCCCAGCTGCCCCAGACAGCCGAGAGGGACGCACCGTGGGCTACGTCAAACCTTCCGCTGAGCTCATGTCCCAGCTTATGGCAGGAGAAGTCATTTTTCCTCCCCAGGCCGGTAAGCCCATTGTGGGAAAGGCTTCCGCACCACATCACCTCGCTCATGGCATCATAGTCTGTGGGATTATCGTATGCTTTCTTCCCCTCTTTGGTAATAGTCCGCATGAGGCCTTCGGCAATCTCATCCGTCAGGATATTCCCTTCCACCGGTGTAAAATAGCGTTCCAGAGTATGCATCAGGATGTCCACCACTCCGCAGGCGACCTGATATTTCGGCAGGGTGAAAGCCAGTTCCGGATTCATGACGGCAAATTTCGGCCTGACAAAATCTCCGCCATAGCCCTTCTTTTTCCCTGTCTCGTCATTGGTCAGGACTACGGAATCGCTCATCTCGCTCCCGGCGGCCGCAATGGTCAGCACCACGCCCACCGGCAGCACCTTTTCCGGTTCGGGGACTTTCCGGATCCAGAAATCCCAGAGATCAGTCCCGGGATTCGCCGCACCGATAGCCACCGCCTTTGCGGTATCTATGACGCTGCCTCCTCCAACTGCCAGAATCAGGTCTGCCTGAAAATCGATAGCTTTCTTAACGCCCTCCCGGGCCAGTGACAGGCGCGGATTCGGCACAACACCCGGAAGTGTGGTATAAACTATTCCCTCACTTTCCAGTTCCTTTTCAATCACATCCAGCAGTCCGCTCTTTACCGCACTCTTTCCTCCGTAAACGACCATCACCCGGGACGCCTGCCATTTCACGGCAAGTCTGCCGGTCTCCTTCTCGGCATCACGTCCGAATACGATCTCTGTAGGAGTATACTGTCTGAAACTCTGCATAATATTCACCTGACCTTTCTTAAGTACTTTTTTGCGGGATCCAATGCTTTCCAGATGAAAAGTCCTGAATGCTTCAATCCAACCATTTTAATAAAAATATCATACGGTATGAGAATTCGCAAGCCACAGCTTTTCTTAATGCACGGGAGTTTGACAGTTAAATAAGAGAAAAAAGCACTGCAGGCCGCATAAAATCAAGGGTTTGCGGGCAACCAGGGGTGTTACCTGGTGTTACCTGGTAACACATTATCACAGAAAGGAGGCAGGCACCGTGTATGTGACACAGCTTCAGTCAATATTGCAACTAAACTTGCGGATTACTTAAAACCAACTTGCTTATAAAGCAAAGCCGACTTTCCTTTATTTTCGGGCTTTCTGCAATAAACTTGCTTATAAACTTGCTTAAACTTGCTTACAAGCAAAAACTGATTCTATCATACATAAACGGAATGGAAGCCGCGTCCATCTTCTAATTATCTATAACATACCATCTCGCTGCACTTGTTTTCCCCCTACTCTCAATTCGACCTTCTTCCCGCAATTCCCTCAACAAAAACTGTATCTGACTGCGGCTCTGGCTCGGCA
>JAJPYU010000092.1 GCA_021204765.1 Clostridiales bacterium | reverse complement strand
ACCGTGTGAAGCGTATTTTTTTCTTGAAAACCTATTGACCTTGTAGTACAATAGGTGAAACAGCTGGAAGGAAGATACACACATGATCTCAACAAAAGGGCGCTACGCCCTCCGGGTAATGATAGACATAGCAAATCAGGAATCTGAGGGATATATTCCCTTAAAGGACATCGCCGAACGGCAGGAGATCTCCAAGAAATATCTGGAGATCATCGTAAAGGACCTGGTGCGGGCCGGCTTCCTCTCCGGCGTCAGCGGAAAGGGCGGAGGCTATAAGCTCTGCCACCGTCCCGATGAATACTCTGTCGGCGAGATACTGGAGGCCATGGAGGGTACCCTGGCTCCGGTGGCCTGTCTGGCAGAAGGCTCCTCCCCCTGTTCCCGGACATCCATCTGTAAGACCCTGCCCATGTGGCAGGAATTCGACGGCCTGGTCCACGATTTCTTCTACGGAAAAAAGCTCTCGGATCTGCTTTAGCGGCGATGATTTTTGATTTTCATTCGATCAGTTTCCGTAATCACAATAGCTGATAATCTCCTGCTCCAGCTTGACATTATTTTCAAGCATATATGATGCAAGTTCACCATACTCACTCTTCTCAGCCAGAGAACGCAGCCTGGCCCTGTCTGCCTCTGTCAACGGATGCAGGCAGGATTTAAATCGTTCATCCACAAGCTCTGCCACTGACATCCGATACATTTTAAATGGTATTCCCGTCACCCGGCAGAGATGCTCATGGATATACATTCCACCGGCATCAATATCCCCGAAATGCAGATAATTTACATCCGGATTGTCAGCATAAACCTTTTTAAGGAAATCCCTCTGATACCGGTCCGCATAGCCTCCCAGGTAAAATATCACCGTATCCTGCTGCCTCATCCGAAGCCATGAAGTGTAATTCTCCACTGTCATGAAATTCGCGGCGCGGATATCCACATATTCCACTCTCTCAATGTCATCGGTAAAAAATCCCATGCCATCTTTAAAAGCGCCAACATCCATCTCTCTGTCGCCGATCCGCAGAACAGCATTTCCTTTCAGGCATATTTTTCTTTTCTCGCGATAAATATGATAATCCTCCAGAATCTCATCTTCCACTTCCCCGGACTGCATTTCCCTGTCGCTTACAGCTCTCAGGGCTGAACATACCTGGCGAAGGGTATTTTCCTCCAGATATTTCGAGTCTCCGTAGATCAATATGGATGCCTCGCGCAGGAACATATCCTCAGTATTATTCTCGATGAAAACCAGGGCTTTAAGCAGCATTTCCGTCTGGAGGTATTTCTGTGGAATACGATTTTTATCAAGAGTATTCTTAAGTTTCTCACACTCCCTGTCCGACGAAGGGGAAATGCCGCTGTAATCGTTTATCACCCCCTCGACATACCTGCGCTTTGAAGCCTTTGACTCAATACCGTATGCTGACTCCAGATAATCCTCAATCTCATCTATCTTGTCATCTATAAGGAAAATATCGCCTATCTCATTGCTGAATTTGTCGCTCTCAAAAGTCAGAAATCCCATCTGGGCACAGTGCCTTGCCGCCTCATTTACCGCCTCTATCTGACTGATATCTGCATCATTTCTCCGGTAATCCCTGTACAGGGATGTCGGCTGTATCTTTGTCCTTCTGACGATAGTGTTAGTGCCGCTGTCCTTCTTGCTCTCCCGGTACTTTTTTACCAGAGCCGAGAGCATCTTTTCTTCATAATTAACCATATGTCTTCCCTCATGGCTGCTGTTCACAGTCATTTTTTATTAAACTGCACTATGCCCAGCTGCATGCTTTCCGGACGCACCCTTAAGGCCGGGAGTATCACCTCGCACTCATTTCCGATTGACTCCGTCTTATCCGGTGAGCAGAATATCACCTGCAGCCGCTGGTCTTTCATGAACTTTAACATCAGCTTCACATTGCCCGGATCCATCTTGGCAAAGGGCTCGTCTATAAAGACCAGCCTGGTGGAATTCGGCCTCTGGTTGTATATCATGAGGAGTGCCGAGCACAGGATCAGAATATATGGTATCTGCACCTCCGCCCCGGAGTTGTAACCCGTCTGGCGGGAGAGTCTTGCGCGGTTTAACACCTGATTGCTGATAAGTATCTCATAAGTCATGTAGTTCCTGTAGTCTGCAAACCTCTCTATGATCTCCTTATTATTGCTCTCGATTATGCGGTTGACTATCTGCTTCATCTCCTGCTCCAGCTTCTCGCCCTCCTCGTCGGAGACGGAGGTAAGCATTTCAAAAGTCATCTGTCCGTCCGCACCGCCTCCCAGCTGCTCCCTCTCATCCAGGAAGCGGGCATACTCCAGGATCTTTGCGTAGTCCGAGCCGTCCCTGACATAATGGACGTCAAACTGGTACTTTGCGGCAAAGTCCAGCTTCCCCAGCTCACCATTCATCTGTTTCAGATCAGCCCGGGCTCTTTCACAGGATTTTAAAATGGTGAGAACAAACTCGTTTTTAAAGATATCCTCATACCGCCTGGTCTGCTCCTCCAGCTTCTGCCTGACCTCCTGGAGATTGTCTATCCAGATCTGCTCCCGTCTTGACGCATACTGTTCCCTGCCTTCTGTTCCTCTGGGAAGGTCACTCCCGGGATGTCCGGCGCTGTAATCCGCCTGCATGCTGACCAGATCTGCCTGGTATCTGTTTATATCCCTGACCAGGCGGTCCCTGTCCTTTAACAGGCCACCGCTTCCCTGACTTTTGTTTTGAATATACCTGTCATAGGCCTCTACTGTCTGTTTCGTCAGCGCATAATACTCCACTTCATATTGATTGAAGCTCTCTCTGGCTGCCTTTTGCTCTGCGGACTTCTCCTCTATCTTATCTGTACCGGCAGCTATGATCGCGTCCTGCTCACTCTTTTCTGAGATCTTTTTGCTCTGCAGCTCATGCAGAGACTCCTGTTCAGACTCAAGCCTGGATACGGTCTCAGTAAGCTCAATATACTCCATGTTATCCTCAAGAGCCTTTTTAAGGCGCTTTAAATTGGCCTCTGTTTCCCTGGCCTCCTGCGCCGCTTCCTGATACTTTCCATGGGCATCATAATCATATTCTGTAAAAAACTCCCTGCCCAGGGACAGGCATATCTTGTCTCCTTCAAGCTCTTTTTTCCTGCCAAGAGCCTCAGTCCTTTCTGCCTTCAGCCGCTGTATCTCGGCCTCGGCCCTGTCTCTGTTGAGTTCATATATATTCTGCCCCAGATAATAGGATCTGATACGGTCAAATCTGAGGAAATAGCTGTCCATGGCGACGGACACGCGGCCCTCTTTTGAAATAGCGTTCTCGTACTTCTTTACGTCCCTGATATCCGCCATACGCATCCTGCCGAGCTGATACTCAAAATATCGTCCGGCCACGGGATTTTTTATCTCCAGCAAAGAGACCACCGACTCCTCCTCCACTTTAAGCTCCTTTTTCATCAACAGGGCGGTATTAAATAAGTGAGCATAGCGGTATTTGGAACGGTTCAGCACCTCATCTGCTATGTCATAATATTTCGGCTCCACCAGTATGGTATACCGGCGCGGTCCTAAGAATGCCTCTATGGCATCACGCCATTTTTCGTCCTTCAGGCTGATGACATACTCACAGGCAAACTGCGCCTTTGAGGAAATCTTTCTCTTAGCAAATTCCCTGTTGATATCGTCACGCAGTCCCACGTAATCAGGGATCTGTTCAAAGGCATTGCGATGTCTTTTACACTCATCAATGATCCTGTGCTGAGTCTCAAGCCTCCTTTCAATGTCTTCCAGTGAAAGCTCGATTTCAGCAATCTGTTTGACCAGGCCCTCACCGGTCTCATTTACCAGGCGTCTGAAACCGTCCACTGCCGCTGACTTCTTTGCGGCAGATATACCCTGCCGGCAGAGGGATGACAGCACATCCCTGTCCGCGATCTTTTCATTATTGCGGAAAAATCTGTCCATGATCTCGCTGATCACTGTCTGGAAATGCTCCAGCTTCCTGCACATTTCCATGAGATCATGCTTTTCCCGCTCCAGCGAAGCCAGATGCTCCTCCTCAGCTCTGATAGTCCGGGTACTGTCCATGCGCTCCAGGCTGAGGCGCGCCTGGATGAGTCGGTCGGAATTATCCTTCGTTTTTTTGTCGATTGCCGCAAGCTCACCCTCGATATCTTCCTTCTGCTGCCGGGCCTGGCTGCATCTGGCGACATGCCGCTTAATCTCCCGCTCCAGGTCGCCAAGCTTTTTGTAGACTATACGTATATCATCCGCCAGAAGCCTGTTGCCGGCATTCTCCCAGACATCATATCCGGAGAGAATCCCGTCCAGCTCATCAATCTCACTCTGTATGGCCTCGAAGGTGCCGTTTAAGTTTTCTATATTATCTTTCGCTTCTATCAGCTTCTTAAAATCCACATCCCGCTTTTCAAGGACCCACTCCCGGATAAACCTGTCAATATGATCATTGGGATCATATGACATGATGCTCCGAAGCTTTCTTAAATACGTGGGAATCTGGTTTTTCGGGAGCTTCAGTCCCGTCATCTGCATGAATTTCTGCAGCCCGTCATCCCTGTTCATCAGCTTTACACCATATCTTTTCTGCAGAGAGGACGCACTGTATGGCAGAGTCAATCCATTCTCTTCATAAGTGTGTTCCACCTGCTCCATGGATGCCCTGTCCATCACATAGCGGTATGTCTGGCAATTATTCGCCGCATTGGTCTCTATGACAGCCCCGCAGACAAAGGATTTCTCCTCCACATCGTCATAATATTCCAGCACTATATGGCTGTATACATTTGGCACCTGGTCTGCCGGGCGTATGTATGTCCCCGCTGTAGCATCAAGCAGGCCCCTTGTATAGGAAAGAATGGTACGGCTGCCCTTCCCCTCTGAGGATTTGTTAAACACGGTATCTCCATAAGCTGCGTATTTGACCGCATCCAGCACGACTGATTTCCCATTCCCGTTCTTCCCGGCGATAAGAGTGAAAAATCCTATAGGTGCCGTCACATTAGAGAATCCATACCAGTTGATCAGGCGCACTTTTTTCAGCAAGATCATAACTCGTCCTCCTCCGGTTCATCCATGTCCGCCAGCCCCTCATTTTCATAATCCTGTAAGTCGTCTTCCCCTTCACTCTCCAGATCCAGATACTCTCCGGCCACAGTCTGAAACTGGGGCAGATCCCAGCCAAACTGCAGGGAAGGATACAGCTGTATCTTCATATCCTCACCGCTGTCGCCTTCATTGTAATATATCAGGTTGTATTTTTTAAAGCGCTGCAGGGCGGCTGAAAACTCACCGCTTTTGGGATTCACCTCGTATGTCCTGACCTTATCTATCAAATCTCCTTTAGTAATGAAATTGCCCTCGTTTAATCCCAGGTTTTCCAGATAGACTTTCCATAATACCAAAAGCAAATGATACTGAAGCGGAGTAAAAGTAACTACATTAGTTCGCTTTAATCCCACAGTTTCGGCATCCTCCTCGCTGGCCACCAGCATACAGACGCCCACCTTGTCATCCACGATCATATCAAACCCCATCATCCGCAGATACTCGGAAATATCCTGCCTGTTGGATTCCCTGGATACAAACTGGTAGAATCTCTCATCTTTGTCTCTGAGGATAAATGTGGAATCCAACAGCTTTCGGACACAGCGTTTGAATAAATTAATGTTTTCGTCTTTTATGGAAAGCTCCAGATTAATATCACTCATTCGTCCTTCCTCCTGATTTTCAGTCTGCTGATCCTGGCGGCCTCCGTGTCCACCAGCCCCTCCCCAATCTCCACTTCATAAGGGAATCCCACCGTGCCGGAATAGATAATACCTGCGGCGAGCATGGTGGCATCATCCCTGGTATGTATCCCGCATTCCTCCACGGTAAGTTCTTTTCTTTCCCCGAATATCCGGTCGAAATGGTGTTCCACATTGTCCGGGCTGTATCTGTCAGGAGTCTCTGTCAGAAGCTCGTCAGTCAGTCTCTGCAACTCCTCCGGGGAAATGTCATCCACGGTAAGCCCCGCACTGGTCTGGTTGGGATTTCTCTTCCTTCGCCGCTCAAAGGATTTTCTCCCCACATATCCGATATGCATAATGCGCTGGGTCTGCCCCAGCCTCATAAGCGCCTCAGTGCGGTGCTCCTCATCCATGTCTTTAAGCAGCTCCAGAAGCCTGTTGAGCTCATGCTCCAGATCAGTATTGCTGCTAAGGGTCATCATTATCTTTGTGGAATAGAGATTGTAATAGGTGTTGATCTTCCGATCAATATAGTCCATTTCCTGCTCATATTCCAGATTTATAAAACTGTCCAGTTCATCAAACTGACGGTTTATCTTCTCCCTGGCAGAAATCTCATCCCGATTCTCTATGCTGATGCATTCCTTAACCATCTTTTCATACAGCTCTGACCTGCGCAGCCTGTGCAGCATCCTGTCGATTTCCGCTATATATGAGGGGATCAGGCCGCTTCTCTTGATAAAAAAGTAATCATTAAAAAATCTCTCCAGCAGGTCATCTTTGATAAGGTATTGGCCAAAACTGTTTATGTCCGCCATTTTCATCACGGCACGCATTATCTCCCTGATACTGTCTTTCAGGATCAGCAGGTCATTTTTCAGGTCACACTCATTTTCTATCAGGGGAGTAAGGATATTCAGATAAGGCCTGATGACCCTAGCACTGTCCTTACCGAAAGAAGATTTCAATATCTCGTATATGGAAAAAATATGGTTCGTGATAGCTCCATTGGCATCGCCGTCGAAAATCTTATGAACAGCGTCGATCAGCTTCCGGCAATATGCTGATACTGAGGCTATATTGTCGCCGTTTCGCCCTATTTCCTGGGCGACGATCCACCCGCAATCACGGAAATACCTTAAAATAGCACCGGCATTTTCCTGGGGAGTCCTGCCGTTGCTGACTACTTCCCCGATATCTTCCGTCTCGATGGAGTACATACAGTTCTGCAGATATAGGATGATCACGTTTTTGGCGTCTGTCTCATAAAGCACCGGTATTTCCTTTGATTTTTCTATAAGCTGAGAAATGCACTCAAAATAAAGCTCCCTGTTCCGGCAGCAGAATGGATTGAAAAATTTCTCACTGACCAAATCAAAAAATGACATGACAGCCTCCTTGGCAACGCTGCTTAAACTATAGACATGCTGGGCTGGGATATCACGGACTACGGCCTGAGAGAAGTCTCCATGTGCAATGACGACAATACAGATAATCCAACACAGACCCCTCACTACCTAGTCTTCTCTAAGTGCCACTTCCATCATCAGCTTTATCCGGTTGAGCTGGTTGACGCGGCTGGCGCTGGGATCATAGTCTATTGCCACGATATTCGACTGCGGATACATGGCCTTCAGTTTTTTAACTATCCCTTTGCCCACGACGTGGTTCGGCAGGCAGCCGAAAGGCTGGGCACAGACGATATTGTGCGCCCCCTGGCGGATGAGATCTGTGATCTCCCCGGCTAAGAGCCACCCTTCACCGCACTGGTTCCCCAGGGAGAGGACTTTTCCGGCGTCAGTCTTCATTTCCTTGAAATCCGGCAGTTCCTGGAAACGCTCGCTCTTCTTCATGGCGCGATAGATCGGTTTCCTGAACAGATCCACCACCATGTTGGCAAGAGTCCCCACAACAGCCGGCCAGAAGGGGCCGTTTAGATTCTTCTGCTGCCAGGTGCCTTTGTGGAACAGATATTTGATAAAGTCCACAAAATCCGGGATCATCACCTCAGCTCCTTCCTCCTCCAAAAGTTCGTCCAGGTGATTGTTGGCCAGGGGCATATATTTCACCAGCAGCTCACCGACGATCCCGACTCTGGGTTTTGCCGGACAATCCTTTAAGGGCAGGGCATCAAACTCCTTCAGGATGGTTTTGCAGCTGCGGTAAAATTTCGGGAAATGCCATCCTGATCTCAAAAGAAAACTGCGGCAGTAATCCATCCACTTATCATACAGGGCGTTGGCGGAGCCCGGCGTCTCCTCGTAAGGGCGCACCCTGTGGAGAGCCTGCATCAGTATATCCCCATAGAGAATAGCCTGCAGGGCCTTGACTCCCATCTTCACTGAATATATGAATCCGGAAGTAAAATCAATATAATTGAGGTTCATGGAGATCACGGGAATATGGCTGTATCCTGCCTCATTTAAGGCCTTTCGCAGAAAACCCACGTAATTGTTGGCCCGGCATCCTCCGCCAGGCTGCGACATGATCACAGCCAGATGATCTGTATCGTACCTGCCGGAAAGCACCGCCTCCATGACCTGTCCCGTAGTGATGAGCGCCGGATAGCAGGCATCGTTGTTTACATATTTTAACCCTAAGTCCACCACATCACGGCTCTCGCTCCTCATAATCTCCAGATTGTAGCCGCAGCTCTGCATAGCCGCCTCAAAGAGCTCAAAATGATAGGGTATCATATCCGTGCAGAGTATGGTGTACTTCTGCCGGTGCATTTTTTTGGTGAATTTGGGTGCATCGTAATCTTTTAATTGACATGCGGCCCCGTCATCCCGTTCATCCCTCATCCTCATAGCCGCCAGCATGGAGCGCACCCGTATCCTGGCCGCGCCCAGGTTGCTGACCTCATCGATCTTTAAGAGGGTGTACATCTTCCCGGCCTGATGGAGCATATCCTGGACCTGATCCGTAGTGATGGCATCCAGCCCGCATCCGAAAGAATTGAGCTGTATCATCTCCAGATCCTTCCGTCCGGCCACATACTCAGCCGCGGCGTAGAGCCTGGCATGATACATCCACTGATTTGTGGCCCGCAGCACAAGCTTCCGGTCTGCCAGCTCCGACACTGAGTCCTCAGTCAGCACCGCCAGGCCGTAGCTGTGCACCATCTCCGGTATGCCGTGGTTGATCCCGGGATCCAGATGATAAGGACGACCCGCCAGGACCACGCCTTTTGCGTGGTGTTCCTCCATCCATTGAAGAGTCCGCTCACCCTCACATGCTACATCCTCACGGAATTTAAGCAGGGATCTCCATCCGGCCCGCGCCGCCTCGTCGGTCTCCGCCTCATTTATATCGAAAGCCTCCCTCATGAAATCCCTGAGGCATTTTCTCAGGATCTTCTCATCCTTAAATGAGAGGAAAGGATTAAGAAACCGGATATTTCTCTCGCCCAGCGTCTCCATATTGTTCTTGATATTCTCGGAATATGAGATGACCATGGGGCAGTTAAACTGAAATTGCAAGGCCTTGCTCTCCCTGCGTTCAAAGCTGACGCAGGGATAAAAGATGGTCTTCACCCCATGCTCAATGAGCCACTCCACATGTCCGTGTGCCAGCTTGGCAGGATAACACTCGGACTCGCTGGGTATGGACTCCATGCCAAGACTGTAAATATACCCGTCGGAAAACGGCGAGAGCACCACTTTAAATCCCAGTTTTTTGAAAAACACCGCCCAGAAAGGGAAATCCTCGAACTGGTTTAATACCCGGGGAATGCCGATGATCCCCCGCGGCGCTTCCTCCTCAGCCAGAGGGGCATAATCCTCATAGTCAAAGAGCCTTTTCCTCTTGTACTCGAAAAGGTTCGGCGCGGGATTGACCTGGTTTCGCTTCTTCTCCAGGCCCTTCTCACAGCGGTTCCCGGAGATACAGGTCTCCCCGTCAGCAAAGCGGTTCACCGTCAGCCGGCAGTGATTGATGCAGCCCTGGCAATGGGCGGTCTTCATAGTATATGTGAAATCTCTGACTTCTTCCTCCGATAAAATAGTCGAAGGTCTTCCATTATCGTGCTCTCTGGCAATGAGAGCCGCTCCGAAAGCACCCATAAGTCCCGCAATATCCGGTCGGATGACCTCCCTGCCGCTTACAAGCTCAAAGCAGCGCAGCACAGCATCATTATAGAAAGTTCCGCCCTGCACCACGATCTTCTTGCCCAGTGTGGAGGCATCTTTCACCTTCATCACCTTGAAAAGAGCATTTTTCACCACAGAATAGGAGAGTCCGGCGGCGATATCCTCCACGGATGCCCCCTCCTTCTGAGCCTGTTTCACATTGGAATTCATGAAAACCGTGCAGCGGGTGCCCAGATCCATGGGAGTCCTGCCCTGCACCGCCCTGTCGGCGAAATCATCCGCCGTACAGCCCAGGGAATTGGCAAAATTTTCCAGAAATGACCCGCATCCCGAAGAGCAGGCCTCGTTTAAAATAATATTGTCAACGCAGCCGTCACGGATGCTGATGCACTTCATGTCCTGGCCGCCGATATCCACTATGCAGTCCACCTCAGGCTCGAAAAACTGCGCGGCATAGTAATGGGAGATGGTCTCCACCTCGCCCTCGTCCAGATGCATTGCCGCCTTTAAGAGATTCTCACCATAGCCGGTGGAACATGCCCGGGCGATATGGGCTCCCTTTCCCAGATGGGAATACATCTCAAGGAGAGCCTTTTTCGCCGTCAATGCAGGATCTCCCTGATTGCTGCCGTACCATGACCAGAGCAGCCTTCCATCCTCCGAGACCAGGGCTGTCTTCATGGTCGTCGATCCGGCATCCAGGCCCAGATAACACCGGCCCTCATATCCGCTGATATCTTCCTTTTCCACCACATAGCGGCTCTGTCTCGTTTTAAAAGCCTCGTAGTCCTCCCGGCTCTCAAAGAGAGCCGGCAGGCGGCTCATCTCAGTATCCAGGGAGTCTATCCCATCCAGCCTGCGGGTGAGCTCGTCCAGGGAATAAATCTCCCTCTCTCCCTCCAGCAGAGCCGCCCCATAAGCGGCAAAAAGGTGGGCATCCTCCGGCATTACGGCATTTTCATCATTCAGTTTTAAAGTCTCCTTGAAGGCTTTCCGAAGCTCGGATAAGAAATACAGGGGGCCGCCCAGGAATACCACTTTCCCCTTGATGCGCCTCCCGCATGCCAGTCCGCTGATAGTCTGCTTCACTATAGCCAAAAATACGCTGGCCGCCAGATCCTCTTTGGCTGCGCCGTCATTCATCAGGGGCTGGAGGTCGCTTTTCGCGAAAACCCCGCAGCGGGCCGCTATGGGATATATCTGGCTGCTTCCCTTCGCCAGCTCGTTAAGACCCGCGGCGTCCGTCTGCATGAGAGCCGCCATCTGGTCTATAAAGGCTCCGGTGCCTCCGGCGCAGATGCCGTTCATCCTCTGCTCGGCCCCTCCGGTGAGGAAGATGATCTTTGCGTCCTCACCGCCCAGCTCTATGACCACGTCAGCCTCGCCGACCTTTTTCCGAACGGCATCGGAGACCGCTATGACCTCCTGGATAAAGTCTGCCTGTATAGCCTTTGCAAGGCTTAAACCTCCGCTGCCGGTGACTGCCACGGAAGCACTCACATCCCCGAGCTGCTCCCGGATCTCCCCCAGCATGCTCTTTACCACGGCTATCACATCCGCAAAATGTCGCTGATATCTCAAATAGACCTGTCGTCCTGAAGCGTCGAGGGCCACGGCCTTGACAGTTGTCGATCCTATATCCAGTCCTATAGCATAGTTATCAGCCATACATTTATTACTCCTGAAAATACTTTACTGTTTTCGTGATAAATGTTTTACCACAAATCTCCCGGTAAAGTCAAACGTTTACAACACGGCCGTTGGTCTAATAATTATAAAAAATTGCGCCTGCGCAATCCGTCTTCGTGCGCAGACGGGTTGCGTAAGCAGCAATCTCCTTTATTATAAAACTCAGTAAATTTTCCGCCTCATCTGCATAAGCTTCACGAATTCAGGGTCAGCCTCGATGACTATGATCCTGCGTCCCTCCTCGCCGCTGTTATAGGAAAGGGCGTAGATGCCGTCCGACTCCGCCCTGGGGCAGAGATACTCCGGCCGGTCCGCATCATTGATTCTCTTCGTCATCCTCTCTATTTTGTCAAGGGGGATGACCGCCTTTTTCTTCCGCCGTCTCTGATTATAAATAGTCGTGATCCGCAGCTCCCCGGAAATGTACATAAACTCATACTCCAGGTAATTTCTCAGATGCAGGAAAATAAAGAGAAACAGGAACACTATGGCTGCAAACATGGGCAGCAGGGTCATACTTAAAAAAAACAATACTGCAGATACGATCATCAGTACCAGGCAGGCAAATCTGCAGATCTTATGCCCTATAAACTCTCCCACTGTGCTGATCCACTCTATCGGTTTCTCATTCATATGCTCTCTCCGTCTCTCCCTGCCGCTCCCCGGCGAATCCTCTTTTACTATCCGGCGGCTGCATCTCGCGTCTCCGGGAAAATATCTCACGCCACTCTTCCGCAGCAGTTCTTGTACTTCTTCCCGCTGCCGCAGGGGCAGGGATCGTTGGGGTAGATCTTCTTCGCTTTCCGCTTCACGGGCGCTTTCTGGCTGCCGGAATCATCCTTGTTGGTGCCGGTGACTTTCGCCACCTCCTCGCGCTCCACCTTCTGCTCCACCTGCACGTGGAAGAGCAGCCGCACGGTCTCCTCCTGCATGTTCGCGATCATGTCATCAAACATGTCGTAACCGGCCATCTTGTACTCCACTAAGGGGTCTCTCTGGCCGTAAGCCTGGAGTCCTATGCCCTCCCGGAGAATCTCCATATCGTCAATGTGGTCCATCCACTTCCTGTCTATGCTCTTTAGGAGGACGACCCTCTCCAGCTCCCTGATCTGCTCCTCCTCGGGGAATTCGGCCTCCTTGGCCTCATAGAGCTTAACGGCCCGCTCTTTGAGGAGCTGCTTGACCTCGTTTGCGCTCTTTCTTTCCACGTCATCGGGAGTGACAGGCTCCATGGGGATCAAGGGTATCATCAGCTCGTTTAACTCCAGCACATCCCAGGACTCGTCCCCGTTCTCATCGGAGGCAAAACAGGTATCCACTATGCTCTCCACCCGGTCCGTTATCATCTTGTAAATGACGGAGCGCATGTTCTCCCCATCCAGGACCCGGCGTCTCTCACCGTAAATGATCTCACGCTGGTCGTTCATGACCTGGTCGTAATCCAGCAGGTTTTTACGGATGCCGAAGTTATTTCCCTCTATCTTCTCCTGGGCACGCTGGATGGCGGATGAGAGCATCTTGTGCTCGATCTGCTCCCCCTCCGGCACTCGCAAGGCGTTGAACATGCCTATGAGCTTCTCGGAGCCGAAGAGCCTCATCAGGTCATCCTCCAGGGAAATGTAGAATCTGGACTCACCCGGATCTCCCTGCCTGCCGGAACGGCCCCGCAGCTGATTGTCTATTCGTCTGGCCTCATGGCGCTCAGTGCCAATGATCTTTAAGCCCCCGGCAGCCCTGGACTGCTCATCCAGCTTGATATCAGTACCACGGCCGGCCATGTTCGTCGCTATAGTCACCGCCCCGTGGACACCGGCGTCGGCCACGATCTGGGCCTCCAGCTCATGGAACTTAGCATTTAAGACATTGTGCTTTATTCCCTCCTTATTGAGCATGCGGCTTAAGAGCTCGGAGGTCTCGATGGTGATGGTGCCCACCAGCACCGGCTGGCCTGTGGCGTGGGTATCCACTATGTCCTTTACTACCGCCCTGAATTTCTCATCCTTTGTCTTGTATACGGCGTCCTGATGATCCACCCTGATCACCGGCTCGTTGGTGGGAATCTCTATGACGTCCATACCGTAAATGTCCCTGAACTCCTTCTCCTCAGTGAGAGCGGTACCGGTCATGCCGGCCTTCTTGTCGAATTTGTTAAAGAAATTCTGGAAAGTGATAGTTGCCAGGGTCTTGCTCTCCCGCTTCACTTTCACGTGCTCCTTGGCCTCGATAGCCTGGTGCAGCCCGTCGGAATAACGCCGCCCGGGCATGATACGTCCGGTGAACTCATCAACTATGAAGATCTGGTCGTCGGCCACCACGTAATCCTGATCCTTATGCATCAGGTTGTGGGCCCGCAGGGCCAGTATGATATTGTGCTGTATCTCCAGATTCTCCGGGTCGGCCAGGTTCTTTATCTTAAAGAAGCGCTCCACCTTCGCCACGCCGTCCTGGGTCAGGTTCACCACTTTGTCCTTCTCATTTACGATGAAATCTCCGGTCTCCTCTATCTCTATACCCATGAGGGCGTCCATCTTGGAAAATTCCTGGCTGGCCTCGCCCCGCTTCAGCTGTCTGGCCAATATGTCACAGGCCTCGTAGAGCTTCGTGGACTTGCCGCTCTGCCCGGAAATGATAAGGGGCGTCCTGGCCTCATCGATAAGCACCGAGTCCACCTCATCGATGATGGCGTAGTGGAGCTCCCGCTGTACCAGCTGCTCCTTGTAAATTACCATGTTGTCCCTCAGATAATCGAAGCCCAGCTCGTTATTGGTCACGTAGGTGATATCGCAGGCGTACTGCTTCCGGCGCTCATCATTTTCCATGTCGTTTAAGACCACGCCGACAGTCAGCCCCAGAAACTCGTGGACCTTTCCCATCCACTCAGCATCACGCTTTGCCAGGTAATCATTGACCGTGACGATCTGGACACCGCGGCCCTCCAGGGCATTCAGGTATGCGGGGCAGGTGGAGACCAGGGTCTTGCCCTCTCCCGTCTTCATCTCAGCGATACGGCCCTGATGCAGGACCACGCCGCCGATGAGCTGCACCCGGTAGTGCTCCATTCCGAGGACACGCCTCGCCGCCTCACGAACCACGGCGAAAGCCTCGGGAAGCAGTTCATCCAAAGTCTCGCCAGCTGCCAGCCTCTCCTTAAATGCGGGGGTCATGGCACGCAGCTCCTCATCTGACTTCTCGATCATCTCAGGGCGCAGAGCCTCAATCTTATCCACTATGGGCTCTATCCTCTTCAGCTCCCGATCGCTGTGGGTGCCGAAAATCTTTTCCATCATACTCATGGGCGTATTCTCTCCTGTTGAAAATATTTGATAAATTTTCTAAACGTACAGGGGTTAGTTTACCACTTTTCTGAAAATGAAACAATACGAAATAAATGAACTGGAAATGAACATTCTGTGACCAAGAGGGCGCCGCAGCGCCCTCACCATCTTAATCAGTAATTCTCCGCATGCACCTCAAAGTAGCTCTGGGGATGATTGCACACGGGGCAGACATCGGGGGCCTTCGTGCCCATGACCAGGTGTCCGCAGTTGCGGCACTCCCACATGATCATCTCGCCCTTCTCGAATACGCTCTGCATCTCTACATTGTTAAGCAGTGCGCGGTAACGCTCCTCATGATGCTTCTCCACCTCGGCCACCAGCCTGAACTTGGCTGCCAGCTCGGTGAAGCCTTCCTCCTCGGCGTCCTTCGCGAAGCCGGCATACATATCAGTCCACTCGTAATTCTCGCCTGCGGCTGCCGCGGCCAGGTTCGCCGCCGTATCTCCCAGCTCGCCCAGAGCCTTGAACCACATCTTGGCGTGCTCCTTCTCATTGTCTGCGGTGTGGGTAAAGATCGCGGAGATCTGCTCATAGCCCTCCTTCTTCGCCACGCTGGCAAAGTAGGTATACTTGTTCCTCGCCTGGCTCTCCCCTGCAAATGCGGTGAGCAGGTTCGCCTCTGTCTTGCTGCCTTTTAATTCCATAGTTGTGTCTCCTTTCGTAATTCAATAATGATTCCTGTTTTTGAAACGATTTAAGCTTATCTTATGAGGTACCCATGCGTCAATAAACATTCAATTAAAAAGTATTAAAAAATCTTTATTAAGCGAGCCTCTGTTTTGATATTTCCCCTGTTGACATTTCCTGACAGATATGTTACGGTAAACGAACATGAGGGAGTAGTTGGCGCCCACGGCGTTGCAAGTCAACATACTGGTCCTCCCGGACCTGGCTTGTATTAAATAGCGAGACTTGTGTATGACATACCAATGCTGTCATACATGGTCTTTTAAGTAGACAGCAGGAACAGCTGTCTATTATCTTTTTTAGGCGGCAGGAAAGAAGGGAGGACTTATATGCTATTCTTTTTCAAAATCTTAGGTACTATGTTTGTCGCCGAGATGGGCGACAAGACCCAGCTTCTCATGGTGGCCATGACCTCGAAGTACAAGCTCAAGGATATCATCCTGGGCGCGGGGCTCTCCATCATGGTGTTAAATCTCATCGCCGTGGCGGCGGGCTCCATCATAAGTACATTCATTCCCACCTGGCTGATCAAGATAGCCGCGGCTGTGGCTTTCTTTTACTTCGCCTGGAGCAGCCTCAAAAAGGATGACAGCGAGGAGGAGGATAAGTCGGCCGGCAAGAAGGGCAACCCCATGCTCATCGTGTTCGGTACCTTCTTTATCGCCGAGCTGGGTGACAAGACCCAGCTGACCGCCATCACTTTCGCAGCCAATGAGGGATTTTCCAGGGCTGTCGCCGTATGGGCCGCCTGCTGTATCGGGCTCTTCGCGGCTGACGTCATCGGGATGCTGGTGGGATATCTCTTAAAGAGCAAGACCCCGGACGGATTCCTGAATCTGCTGGCTTTCTTCATCTTCGCCATCTTCGGGTTCACGACCATGGCGACCGGCGTGGGACTGCTCATAGGGGACGGCATGATGAAGTGGATCATTGCCATTATCTGCGCTGTGGTATTCACGGTACTGTGTCTGCTGACTATCATGGTACATAAAAAAGCAGCCGCCAAAGCGATAATTAATGACACAAAAGAATCCCTGTAATATGGCTATAGAAATTTATGCCCTCGTCTAGCCCATCGGTGATCTCCACATTCTCTCCATCGGAGACACCTGTGGTGACTTCAGTAAGCCCGCCCAGTTCACCCGTCTTCTCATCGCAGGTCGTGTAGACGTAAGTCGCATCTCCGTCTTCGATGAGAGCGTCAGCCGGGATGGAAAGGATGCCGCTTTCGGTGGAGAGAGTGATGACTGCCGAGGCGTTCATGCCGGGGAGCATATCATCCTCCCGGTCTATTGTTATATCGGCACTGTACTTGGTGGTTCCTCCGGAATTGGTACCGCTGTAGTCCACAGCTGTGACGCTGCCGTCAGCCAGCTCGTCCCCTGAGCCTGCCACGCTGGCCGCCACCCTGTTTCTTAAGTATCTTACCAGGATAACGCCTGCCACCAGCACCGCCGCCACGACTATCACGATGGTGAGGGTGATGCGAAGCTTCCTGCGCCGCCTGGCTTTCTTATGTTTTTCTACCAAAGCCTCATCTTCGGCCTGGAATACGTCTTTCTCATCCATGAGTAAACTCTCCTTGCAGAATTAGATGAGACCATTCTATATAAATTGTGTGAATAAACTGTGATTATTTATTGAAAGATACGTGAGTGAAAATTTTATCACTGCTTACTTAAAAGTTTTCTTTACAGTTTTTAAGAAGTTTCCTATAATTGGGATATTAAACATTCTAAGGAGAAGACCTATGAAGAAATATGTAATGGCCCTGGACCAGGGCACGACAAGCTGCAGAAGTATCCTCTTTGACGTGGACGGGAGGATCTGCTCCATGGCGCAGAAGGAGTTTACACAGATTTATCCTCACCCGGGCTGGGTGGAGCATGACCCCATGGAGATATGGTCGTCCCAGCTGGCGGTATCCATAGAAGCTATCGCTAAGCTGGGTATATCCCCCATGGATATCGCCGCTATCGGCATCACGAACCAGCGTGAGACTACGGTGGTGTGGAACAGGCACACCGGCGTCCCGGTGTACAATGCCATAGTCTGGCAGTGCCGCAGGACGGCGGAGCGCATTGAGCAGCTTAAGGCTGACGGCATGGAGGAGTATGTAAAGAAGACCACCGGTCTCATCCCGGATGCTTACTTTTCCGCGTCAAAGGTGGCCTGGATACTGGATAATGTTGAAGGTGCCCGCAAGGAGGCCGAGGAGGGGAACCTGCTCTTCGGCACTATCGACACCTGGCTTATCTGGCAGCTGACCCGGGGCACGGTCCATGTGACGGACTACACCAACGCGGCCCGGACCATGATGTTCGATATCAATAAGCTCTGCTGGGATGACAAGATCCTGGATTATTTTAAGATACCCAAATGTATGCTCCCCAAGGTGCGTGCCTCCAGCTATGTCTACGGCTACACTGAGCCCACTGTCCTGGGCGGCAGCATCCCCATTTCCGGAGCGGCGGGAGACCAGCAGGCCTCCCTCTTCGGCCAGTGCTGCTTCAATCAGGGGGATATCAAGAATACCTATGGTACCGGGGGCTTTATCCTCATGAATATAGGCGAGGAGGCGGGCGAGTCCGACAATGGGCTGCTCATCACCATAGCGGCCAGCCTGGCCGGGAAAGTCCAGTACGCCGTGGAGGGCAGCATCTTCGTGGCAGGTGCGGGGGTCCAGTGGCTGAGAGACGAGATGCAGCTGGTGAAAAATGCCGCCGAGACCGAGGAACTGGCCCTGTCTGTTCCCGACACCAATGGAATGTACATGGTGCCGGCCTTTACCGGCATCGGCGCTCCCTACTGGGATCCTTACGCCAGGGGCACAGCCGTGGGCATTACCCGGGGCTGCAATAAGGCCCACTTCGTCCGGGCGACCCTGGAATCCATGGTCTACCAGAGCCGTGATATCATAGAGGTCATGGAGAAAGAGTCGGGAGTGAAGGTAAAAAGCCTCCGCGTGGACGGCGGTGCCTCCCGGAACAACTTCCTCATGCAGTTCCAGTCTGACATCCTGGGTGTCGAGGTCCTGCGTCCCGACTGCGTGGAGACCACTGCCCTGGGCGCGGCCTATCTGGCCGGCATCGCCGTGGGCTACTGGAAGGACTTAGACGACATCTGCGCCCACTGGACCCTGGAGCGGACCTTCACGCCGTCCATGGATCCTGACCACCGTGACGAGCTGGTTCACGGCTGGCACAGAGCAGTCGAAAAATCCCTTGGCTGGGTAGAGAAATAAATATAAAAAACATTATACAAATTGGGCCTGCCTGAATCGGCAGACCCAATTATTATTACACCCTAAATCTGATCTCTCTCCCGGTAGGCTGGTACTTGTAGTATCTGACCCCTGCGGCGTCCAGCATCCGCTTCGACGTGGTCACCGAGTCCGTCCCGTCGTACTTGTCATCAGCGTACACCACCGTACTGATCCCCGCCTGGATGATCGCCTTGGCGCACTCGTTGCAGGGGAAGAGGGATACGTACAGCTTCGACCCCTCCAGGCTCCCGCCCCGGTAATTTAATATCGCGTTCAGCTCGCTGTGGACCACGTAAGGGTACTTGGTGGCCGTGGCCTCCCCCTCCCTGTCCCAGGGAAACTCGTCATCGGAGCAGCCCCTGGGGAAGCCGTTGTAACCCATGGAGAGTATCTTGTTGTCCGAGCTCACTATGCAGCTGCCCACCTGGGAATGGGGATCCTTTGATCGCATCCCCGCCAGCTGGGCCACCGCCATGAAATATTCGTCCCAGGTGATGTAATCCTCGCGTTTTCCGGCCATTTTTCTATCCTCCGATTTCCTGCCCGCCTGCGGTGCCATTTTCAACGGCATTTCCAATAGCAGGCATTTTTACAGATAAGATCGCGCTTGCGCAATATCCATGCGCCAACTGACGCAGCATAAAAAGGAAACCCCCGCAGCCTGAGGCCACGAGGGAATATCATCAACCTCTATAAAGGCCGATTGCTCCGCATTTCGTGCTCTCACAATCGCTGTCCGTACCTTTATAGTACTTTATATCACCAGGAAGAACTTTACAAGGAATATTGCGGAAATCACATATGTCAGTATGGATACCTCTTTCGCCTTGCCGGTGAAGATCTGGATGACGGTGTAGGAGATCATGCCCAGGCCGATGCCGTGTCCGATGGACCCGGAAATGGGGATGGCGATGATCATCAGGGCTATGGGGACCAGCTGATCCATCTGGGAGAAATCAATCTTCTTCAGACCGGAAAGCATCAGTATGCCGACATAGATCAGAGCGGAGGAAGTAGCCGCCGCAGGGATGATAGCCGCAACAGGGGCAATGAAGATGCTGGCCAGGAAAAGAATGCCCGTGGTCAGGGAGGTAAGACCTGTACGGCCGCCTGCCTCGACGCCGGATGCGGACTCCACGAAGGTGGTGACTGTGGAAGTGCCGGTGAGGGAACCTGCAACGGTACCCACGGCATCGGAGATCAGAGCCTGCTTCATCTGAGGCATCTCTCCATTCTCATCCAGCATGTTCGCCTTGGAGGCGGTACCCACCAGGGTGCCGATGGTATCGAACATATCAATGATGCAGAAAGTGATGATCAGGGTGATCACGGTGAACCATCCGATGGAGAACAGGTCCTTAAAGTCCAGTTTGAACAGCGTGGTCTGGGCCATGTCTGAGAATGCCGGTAAAAATGAGGCAGAGGCCAGGCTGGAGAAAGGATTGCTCCCCAGGACAGCCGCGTCGCCGATCCAGTACACCACGCAGCCGGCCAGCATGCCCAGCAGCACTGAACCCTTCACATTATAATGGGCCAGGATGACGATGACGAAGAGTCCGACAAACATGGTGATGACGGACAGTACCATCTCAGGATAGCCGGTGCCGATGGTGCTCTTTGCCAGGCCCGCAGTCAGGGAACCGAAGAAATCGCTCATGACGTAGAAAGGGCCGCCGGTGTCGGAATAGATGCCGACGTTTGAGCCAAAGCCGATATTCATCAGCATGATGCCGATAGCCGGCGCTATACCCAGGCGGACGCCTAAGGGGATGGCCTGCACTATCTTCTCACGTACATTGAATATGGAAAGCACCAGGAAGACGACGCCCTCGATGAAGATGATGCACAGGGCTGCCTGATAGGACTCTACGTAGGACAGGCCAGTGATACTGACGATATTCGCCACCACGATGGCAAAGAAGCTGTTCAGGCCAAGGCCCGGAGCCAGGGCGAAAGGCTTGTTCGCCAGAAATGCCATGAAGAACATGGCGATGGCGGAAGCGATACAGGTGGACAGAAACACTCCGTTCCAAAGCGTCATGCCGCCGTCGGCACCGAAGTTTGTCAGCAGGTTCGGGTTCAGGGCCAGGATGTAGGCCATGGTCATGAAAGTGGTAAGGCCGGCAATGAGTTCCGTCCGAACGGTACTGCCATTCTGTTCGATCTTGAAAAACTTTTTCATTCTCAAATCTCTCCTCTCTTGAATGCTTTATAAAAAGAACAGAAATATTTTACCATATTTTAATTATTTTTCAATCCGCAATATACCACTGATGTGTCGGGAAACTTAGTCTAAAGCTGGCGCAGCATCTTCAACGTATCTTCCGCCATTGCGTCGATGGAGGATCCGGCCTCGGCGGCCTGCTCTTCCCCGGGATTCACGTCTTTTAAAAAGTCAGGCATCGGCGGGCGCTTTACCTCCGGCTCCGGGGCCGCTTCCCTCTCATCCCCGTCGTGGGTCACCGTATTCATCATCACTGCCGGAGAGTGATCCCTCAGCCACTCCAGAAGATCAGCGTAGACCACGTCCTTATCCAGTTCGTTTAAAATCTCGTGGCGGTCATTCTCGTAGAGCTTCATCTGGACATCCTCTATCCCTGCGTCCGTATAGAACCGGTATGCCTTCTTCACGCCCTTTCCATTGTCACCCACGGGGTCGCAGGCTCCTGAGACTATCAGCAGAGGCAGGGCTCTGGGGATCTTCGCAATGCGCTGCTTATCCTGTGCCGCCTGCACTGCTGAAAAGAGGGTATAGTAGCCGTTTACCGTAAACTTGAAGCTGCACCAGGGATGATTCACATAAGCATCCACCACGGCTGTATCTTTGGTCAGCCAGTCCACCGGGGTCCGGGCCGGCTCGAAAGCCTTATTATATGAGCCGAAAGCCATGTTATTTATCCTGTCGCTGCGATAGTCCCAGCCGTGGAACCTGGCAGACATTTTGCAGAGCCTCTTCCCGATGGCCAGCGACGCCCCAGGCTGGGTGCCGGTCCCCATGATAATGGCTCCGGTCAGCCCCTTGCCGTAGGACTCTATATACTGGCGCAGCAGGAAAGAGCCCATGCTGTGTCCCAACATGAAATAAGGAGCATCGGGATATTCCTCCATAGTCATTTTCCTGAGGAAATGGATGTCGCCTATGACGCACTCATTGCCGCCGGGCTGGGCGAAAAAGCCGTGCTTTGAGTCATCCGTCACGGACTCTCCGTGGCCCAGATGGTCATTTCCCACCACATAGAAACCATAGCCCGCAAGATAGCCTGCGAAAGTATCGTACCTGTCAATATATTCCACCATTCCGTGGCAGATCTGCAGTACCGCGCGCACCTTCCCGTCCGGTGCCCACGAAATGGCGTGGATCTGCGTATGCCTGTCCTGGGATTTATAATAGAAATCTGTCTTTGTCATGTAAATGTACCCCCTGTCTTATTGTCTGTGATCATCACGGATTGTTCCGCTCTCTGATCAGGCTGACACTGGTATTATCATAGCACACCGGCATGGGAAAGTGGAAAGGAAATTTCAAAAATTTGACTTTTATATGAAAGTTTGCAATAATAACAAAAATTACCATGAGGAATCCACATTTATATGAAAAAAAGCAATAGAGGGTGGGGGAAGAATCCCATCCGGCCCCATATACGCAAGCCGGGAGAAAAAACCATTTGGCAGCATCTGAGATGGTTCCACGCAGTCATAATAGTCGTTGTAGTCTGTGGGGCTCTTTTGGCGGGTACTCTGGGCATCCATCATTTTAATGAAAACCATCCTGAAGGCCTGGCCGGCCTTATCGCTTCCTATAAGGAAAAGCGTGAGGAGAAAAAAGAATCCCGCGAGGAAGAGCACGAGGAAAGGCTGGCAAAAAGAGAGGCGGGAAAGGCCGGCCGCCCCAAAAAAGACAGGGAGAGCCTGCCTTCCTCCGCCGGGGAGGAGACCGCTCCCGCTGCCATAGAGGATGTCTGGGAAGATGATACCCGCAAGGCTGTCACGGCAAGGGGAGTCTATCTCACCTCCTATGCAGCCGCTGACGAAGATATCCGGGATTACGTGCTGGACCTTTTGGATGAGACTGAGATAAATACCGTGGTCATCACCATAAAGGGGGATGACGGCCTTCTGGCTGCAGACATGGGTGTTCCCCTGGCCGGGGAGATCGGGGCCTGTGACAGCCCGGTGTTTTCAAGCGCACAGGACCTTAAGGATCTGCTCGAAGTCTACAGGGAACACGGTGCCTACGCCATAGCCAGGATTGCCTGCTTCAGGGACGCGACTCTGGCCCGGGCAAAGGAGGACTGTGCCCTTCACTGGAATGAGGAGAACGGCGGCGGCATCTACGTGGACAGCCAGGGCTACTACTGGCTGGATCCCGGCAACGAGACTGTGCAGCAATATTTGCTGGACATCAGCCAGGCCGCCTGTGACATCGGCTTCGACGAGATCCAGTATGACTACGTCCGCTTTCCCACCACTTACATAGGCCGGGTGGACTATTACGGCGGCGACGGCTACTATCTGGCTGACGGCTGCACCTACAATGAGGAGGCGGCAAGGCTCAGGCAGGACACCATCACTTCATTCATTGAAACCGCCTGTGAGACCCTGGTTCCCGAGGGAGTCTTCGTCTCCGCAGATGTCTACGGAACTATCATAAACAATGAGGAGGACAGTGGGAATGTCGGGCAGGATTACGCCGCCATGTCTCACTGGCTGGACTATATCTGTCCCATGGTCTACCCCTCCCACTACACTGACGGAGCATACGATATAGACTATCCCGACACCGAACCCTACGAGCTGGTAAATGCCGCCCTGCTGGATTCCGTGGATGCTCTTTCCGATCTGAATGGATCCGGAGAACACTGTGCCGCGGTCCGCCCCTGGCTGCAGGCTTTCACGGCCAGCTGGCTGACGCACTATATTAAATACGGAGGGGAACAGCTTAGGGATGAGATCAATGCTGTATACGATGCCGGATATGACGAATGGCTGATCTGGCAGAGCCAGGCAGACTACGCAAATTACAGAAGCGGAATAGAGGATAAGAAAGATTGACAGCTGCGCCGTGGCGGCCCGGGCCGCTGTCGGCACGCTGCATGAATAACTGAATTATATGTAATATAGTAAAATCCCCGGCTCCTGCCGGGGATTTCTCCATTCTCTTATAAAGCTCAGTCGACAGGCTCTCTGGGCATGAGCAGCACCGCCACGGCATACAGCAGGATGCCTGCCCCGAAAAACACTGTCACAGCCGCCCAGATCAGGCGGACGACAGTGGGATCGATCCTGAAATACTCGGCTATCCCTCCGCACACTCCGAAGAGCAACTTATTGTCCTGGGACTTGTATAATCTTTTTTTCTTCATGTCTGTATCCTCCTTTGCTGAAACCTGATAGAACTGACAGCGCAGCCTGCCGGACAGCTTATGTCCTGCCCCCGGTCAACCGCGTCGGCTTATCCTTATCATGCATCAATATCATTTACAGATATATGATAGCAGATTTCTCACAGATTAACAATAATAATATATGCAGTCTGCATATTACTTTTTTATAAACAAAGGGTTACTGCGCACACAGCTGCATTCAGAGCGTCTTCACCGCTATCTCCAGCCCTACCTGTATCTCGCGGATCTCTCCCAGCATCTCCACCTCCAGCCAGGCTTTCCTCTTGTGGCGGTCCACCCGCTTTATCATAGTCTCCATACCCTCAAGCGGCCCGGAAAGCACCTGCACCCGGGAGCCCTCTATAATGCCCTCGGACATGCCCACCACATGGTCGGTTCCTCCGAAGCGCATGATAAAACCCATCTCCTTCTCTGTCAGCGGCACCACGGCATCTCCCACTGAGAGCAACCTGGTAAGGCCGGTTACTTTCTTTAATTCCATATACAGAGCCCCGGCATCTCCACCGTCGAGAAACACGTAGCCCGGAAACAGCACCTTTTTAACCGTCCTCCATTTGCCGTCGATTTTCCTCTTATGCTCTGCGTAAGGGATAAAGCAGTCCTGAAGTACCCTGCGGTCTATCTTCTCACCGCGATATTCATTCCGGCACTTTTTTACTATATCTTCCTCTGTCCCCGTGCGGACCTGTATCACATACCACATTTATATGCCTCCGCAATGTTCCTTGCATTCACGGAAGCCAGTATATCACAATTTTTGATATTTTAACATAAATGTTTTCTTCTCCCACCATGTTCGGCTCTCCATGAAAAACCGGTATATCTCCGTGATTCTCTGGTATTCTCCACCTTAAATCCACCGCCTTATCATGGAGCTTTCAATTCCATTTTCAGGCCTTGATTACCTTTTGCCACATGTGTAATATCGCTGTCGATATGCTCTTTTTTTCCCTGATTACCCTCTCATCTCCTTAACTTCCAGAACTTTTACCACTCAAAACATTCGACCTGAGTTTTTCCAGACATCATGTCCAGATTAACTCAGGCCTTTTTCTGCTTTGAACTACTCTGCTGACGCCAGATTTTTATTCTTCCTCATCAGGGTTATCACCTTTGATAAATGCCAAGATCTCGTATGAGCGTAAGTCCCGTTCAGTGTTTCGACAGAAGATACTGCTGAAGCATCCTTCCAGCCCATGGCGGTCATAAAAGCCGATTCCGCATCGGTGGCTTTTTCAAACTCAGTCTCCCAGAAACTTCTCTCCGGGATAATCAGCTGTGTAGCGTATAATAAAAGCACCTCAAATCGGAAACAAAATTCCCTATAATCGGAAAGAGAATTCCCTGAAATCAGAAAGGGACATGTTGAAACAATACAACCAATCATTTATC
>JAJPYU010000074.1:3570-6211 GCA_021204765.1 Clostridiales bacterium | reverse complement strand
GAAAAGGTTGATTTCACAAAACATTTGACAGTTTTGTGAAATCCCACTACCTTTTCTTGAGAGGGCACCTCAATAACCTAAACACAAATTTATCATTGAAAGGAGCCACACACATGGCACAGTTATGGGGAGGAAGATTCACTAAGGAGACAGATAAACTGGTATATAATTTCAACGCCTCCATCTCCTTTGACCAGAAGTTCTTTAAACAGGACATTGAAGGCAGCATAGCTCATGTGAAAATGCTCGGCAAACAGGGCATTTTGACAGAGAAGGAAACTGTCGAGATAGAGACCGGTCTTAAAGGCATTCTTGAAGACGTGGAATCAGGCTGCCTTGTCATAACTGATGAGTACGAGGACATCCACAGCTTTGTTGAGGCAGTGCTTACTGAGCGTATCGGTGAGGCCGGCAAGAAGCTTCACACAGGACGCAGCCGTAATGACCAGGTGGCCCTGGACATGAGGCTCTACGTGAGAGAGGAAGTTACGGCCACGGACGAGCTGGTGAAATCTCTGCTCACAGCCCTTCTTAAAATAATGGAGGAGAATACGGAGACCGTAATGCCGGGATTCACCCATCTGCAGAAGGCTCAGCCGGTGACATTGGCTCATCATGTGGGAGCATACTTCGAGATGTTCAAACGCGACCGGGGACGGCTCCACGATATTTACGAGAGAATGAATTACTGTCCCCTGGGAGCGGGAGCCCTGGCCGGGACGACTTATCCTTTAGATCGGGAATATACCGCGAAAGAGCTGGGATTCTACGGTCCGACCCTTAACAGTATGGATTCAGTCTCTGACAGAGATTATGTCATCGAGTTCCTCTCTGCGCTTTCTACTATAATGATGCATCTCTCACGCTTCTGCGAGGAGATCATCATCTGGAATTCCAACGAGTATCAGTTCGTGGAGATTGACGACGCCTACAGTACCGGCAGCAGCATCATGCCTCAGAAAAAGAATCCGGATATTGCTGAGCTGGTGAGGGGCAAGACCGGACGGGTCTACGGGGCTCTGACGTCACTGCTCACCACTATGAAGGGAATTCCCCTGGCCTACAATAAGGATATGCAGGAGGACAAGGAGCTGACCTTTGACGCTATCGACACGGTGAAAGGCTGTTTGGCTCTCTTCACCGGGATGATATCTACGATGAAGTTTAATAAAGACAGGATGAGTGAGAGCGCACGCGGCGGATACACCAATGCAACAGATGCGGCGGATTACCTGGTTGGCAAAGGGGTACCTTTCAGGGATGCCCATGGAATTATCGGGAGAGTGGTGCTCTACTGCATAGAGCGGGGCATCGCCATAGATGACATGAACCTTGCGGAATTAAAGACATTTTCACCGGCTTTTGAGGAGGATGTCTACGATGCCATTTCCATGGAGACCTGTGTGAATAAGCGTTTGACTATCGGGGCTCCCGGCGATATAATGCATGAGATTGAATCAGCTGGAAAGTATCTGGAGGAGAATTAAGATGAATGAGAAATTAAAAGTCGCAGTTTTAGGCGGAACCGGCATGGTGGGACAGAGATTTATCTCCCTGCTGGAGCATCATCCCTGGTTTGAGGTGACGGTCATAGCGGCCAGCCCCCGCTCAGCGGGAAAGCGTTACGAGGACGCTGTTGGCGGACGCTGGAAAATGGACACCCCAATGCCTGAGGCTGTGAAGGATATAATTGTCATGAATGTGAATGAGGTGGAGGCTGTTGCTTCTCAGGTAGATTTCTGCTTCAGCGCCGTTGACATGAGCAAGGATGAGATCCGCGCAATTGAGGAGGCATATGCGAGGACCGAGACTCCCGTGGTTTCAAATAACAGCGCCCATCGCTGGACCCCCGACGTGCCCATGGTGGTGCCTGAGATCAATCCACAGCACATGGACGTTATTAAATACCAGAAGAAAAGATTGGGCACGAAGCGGGGCTTTATCGCGGTGAAGCCTAACTGTTCTATTCAATCCTACACCCCGGCGCTGACCGCCTGGAAGGAGTTTGAGCCTTATGAGGTGGTGGCCACTACTTATCAGGCTATCTCCGGCGCCGGCAAGACTTTCAGGGACTGGCCTGAGATGGTGGAGAATGTGATCCCCTACATCGGCGGCGAGGAGGAGAAGTCCGAGAAGGAGCCCCTGCGCATCTGGGGTGAGATAGACGAGGAGGCGGGAGTCATAGTCCCGGCCACCAGCCCCGTCATCACCTGCCAGTGCCTGAGAGTGCCGGTCTTAAACGGACATACCGCAGCTGCATTTGTAAAGTTCAGGAAGAAAGCCACGAAGGAGCAGCTGATAGAGAAGCTGGAGAGTTTCAGGGGCCTGCCCCAGGAGCTTAATCTGCCCAGTGCACCTAAGCAGTTCATCAAGTACATGGAGGAGGACAACCGTCCCCAGGTGAAGCTGGATGTGGATTATGAGAACGGCATGGGTGTGACTGTGGGACGCCTCCGTGAGGACACAGTCTATGACTGGAAGTTTGTAGGCCTCTCTCACAATACCGTCCGAGGCGCCGCCGGAGGCGCAGTGCTCTGCGCGGAGCTGCTGACAGCTCAGGGATACATCACAAGGAAATAAAAATATTTCTATTTACAGGCGGGTGCCATGTCTGATGTGGCACCTGCTTTTTCGTGCAAAA
>JAJPYU010000074.1:0-3470 GCA_021204765.1 Clostridiales bacterium | reverse complement strand
TTTCCTGAAGAAAGTGATAAAAGCGACTGCCGGAGGATAAAGCGACGCAGTACAAAATGTACAGTATATCATGCTCAAATTGCGCATTATATATGTTTCGATGAATAAATACTTTGCGCACTATATATATTTCAACGAAAAAATACTTTGCGCACTATATATATTTTGAAGGGAAAATACTTTGCGCATTCATGAAAAATGTGCTATTATAGGTACATGGAGTGATATTGGTACTGTATCGGACTGTTTTGGAATTTTTTTCAACAGGATTAAATTTGACATGATTATTTTTGAGAGAAAAATATATAAAAAGCTTTTAGCCTGGAAAGAGCAGAGTAAGGGAACCCGAGCGCTGTTGATAGAAGGAGCCAGAAGAGTGGGTAAGTCCACCATAGCGAAACATTTTGCTGAGAATGAGTATAAGAGTTATTTGATGCTTGATTTCGCTAATGTCAGTCCCAGGGTGAAGAAGATTTTCGAGGAGCAGCTTACGGATTTGGACTCCTTTTTCATGCTTTTGCAGACTGAAACAGGTGTTATGTTGTATCACAGGGAGTCCCTATTGGTATTTGATGAGATTCAGAGATTTCCACGGGCCAGGGAGGCTATTAAGACTCTTGTAGCGGATGGACGCTATGATTATCTTGAGACGGGTTCACTCATTTCCATCAGGGAGAATGTAAAAGATATTCTGATTCCTTCAGAGGAGCGCAGGATTTCCATGTATCCTATGGACTTTGAAGAATTTTGTATGGCACTTGGTAATACTGTTCTCCCGGAATATATAAGGAATTGTTTCGATAAAAAAATGTCACTTGATGAGGGAATTCACAGAAAGGCAATGTTTCTGTTTAAGCAGTATATGATAGTAGGAGGTATGCCTCAGAGTGTTTCTGCTTTCCTGGAGGAGAAGAAGAGTTTTCTGGCGGCAGATGCTGTTAAGAGGGACATCCTGAATCTCTATCGTGATGATATCATGAAAATAGAGAGCAGATACAGAGCTAAAGTATTAAGTATTTTTGATCAGATTCCGGCTTTCCTGTCAAGGCATGAGAAGAGGGTGGTTTTATCAGAAATAGCAGATAACAGTACTTTTGCCAGGTATGAGGACACATTTTTCTGGCTCTCCAATTCTATGATAGCTAACGAGTGTTTCAACTGTCTTGATCCCAATGTTGGATTGATGTTAAATGAGGACAGGACTTATGTGAAATGCTACATGGGTGATACCGGCCTGCTGATCAGTCACACCTTCAGTGAGAACGAACTGGTGGAGGAAGAGCTGTATAAAAAGCTGCTGGGTGACAGGCTTTCGGTGAACAGAGGTATGTTTTTTGAAAATGCTGTTGCGCAAGAGTTGGTCGCTCACGGACACAGACTGTTTTTCTACACGCATTACAGCAGGGAAAAGCACAGGAATGATATGGAGATAGATTTCCTCCTGTCAAATGGCAGTAAGCTGAATTTCAAACTGACGCCCATTGAAGTGAAATCATCCAAAAATTATCAGACTAAGTCACTTGCAGCGTTTAAGGAGAAATATCATGAGCGGATAGCGCAGGCAGTTGTGATTCACCCGAAGAATCTGAAAGAGGAGGATGGGATACTTTTCATTCCGGTATATATGACAATGTGCCTGTGATTTGTTTTTTCGAGCAGAGGTTCACGAGATAGTCAAAGCTGAACTGACAACTATGAAGCGGATGATGCTTTGACGCAATTTACGTGTTCTTCCCGCACCAGCAGCGGAGTGCCTGGTGCGGGAGTGAAAGGTAACGAAGACAGAACTGTATAGCAAAACTCAGAGATGAATAGTTGACAAAAGTGGTCCTGTATTCTTATAATAGCGACAATTGCAGATAATTTAAACCGTTTGTCTGACCACAAGGCGGGATGCCTGAAGGGGAAGAGAGGGATAATTTAAAGAGAGACTTATTATGCCCTTGCGCCCTTTTGGGTGTGAGGGTTTTAACATTTACCTGAATACAAAAAAGAGTTCGGTTATTAAGGAGGAGAGACATGAGTTTGAACAGTACACCGTCTGCCAACAGAGTACATATAGGATTTTTTGGCAGGAGAAATGCCGGGAAGTCCAGCGTGGTAAATGCTGTGACCGGGCAGGACCTGGCGGTAGTATCAGAGGTGAGGGGTACCACCACGGATCCGGTATATAAATCAATGGAGCTGCTGCCTATGGGACCGGTGGTGATAATTGATACTCCCGGTTTTGACGATGAGGGAGCTCTGGGAGATCTGCGAGTGAAAAAGACGAAGCAGGTCTTAAACAAGACGGATGTGGCGGTGCTCATCGTGGATGCTGTGGAAGGGAAACAGCCCTGCGATGAGGAGCTTATAGCGCTCTTTAAGGAGAAGGAGATTCCTTATATTGTGGCGTACAATAAGGCGGATTTGTTGAAAGATGGGGCCGCGGGGGCAGTTAAGAAGGATTTGAATGGCGGTGCCGCGCCTGCTGATAAAAAGAATCATGCCGGGAAAATATATGATGATAAAAATTTTTCAGTAAATGAGCAAACTGTTGAGACAGATACAGAGGACGGCCGGGAAGCCGGCAGTGTGAAATCGGAAGGAGCGGAGCAGAAGATATACGTCAGCGCTCTTTACAAGGAAAACATATATGAATTAAAGGAAATGATAGGCCGATCTGTGGTAATGGAAGATGAGAGACTGCGGATAGTGGGAGACCTGATTTCTCCCGGTGATTTTGTGGTGCTGGTAGTGCCGATTGATTCGGCGGCACCAAAGGGGAGGCTGATACTTCCGCAGCAGCAGACTATAAGGGATGTGCTGGAAGCCAACGCCACGGCTCTGGTGGTAAAGGAGAATGGTCTTGCCGAGACTCTTAAGAATGCGGGAAAGAAGCCGTCTCTTGTCATCACAGACAGCCAGGCATTTGAACAGGTGGCGGATACAGTGCCGGAGGATATACTGCTTACTTCATTTTCAATACTGATGGCCAGATACAAAGGATTTTTGAGTGCGGCCGTGGATGGGGTCTGCGCGGTGGATAAGCTGGAGGATGGTGATAAAGTGCTGATTTCAGAAGGCTGCACTCACCACAGACAGTGTGATGACATAGGGACGGTGAAGCTGCCCAGGTGGTTAAAAGAATATACTGGGAAAGATTTGAACTTTGAGTTTTCCTCCGGGACCGGTTTCCCCGAGGATGTGACACCGTATAAGATGGTGATACACTGCGGAGGGTGTATGCTCAACGAGAGGGAGATGCGCTACCGCATGAAGTGTTCCCTGGATCAGGGGGTGCCTTTCACGAACTACGGGGTGCTGATAGCGTACCTCAAGGGGATATTGAAGCGCAGTCTCAAAATCCTCCCGGAACAGTGTAAGAAATTATAGTTTAATTAAAAATGAATTATTGAAAGAGGAGATTTGAGAATGGAGATAAGCGAGTCGAAATTGAAGCCGGGTGACATACATGAACTGGAGGAGCA
>JAJPYU010000215.1 GCA_021204765.1 Clostridiales bacterium | reverse complement strand
CTGTATGGTGTCCGGGAGGGCACCGGGGCGGCGATTGAGATACTGCTCCTGAAAAGGCAGGCCGGGGACATATGGGAGACTCTTGTGAAGCCGGGGAAGAAAGCACGGCCGGGGACGAGGATAGTCTTCGGGGATGGGCTGCTCATCGGAGAGGTGATGGACGTCGTGGATGACGGCAATCGCCTGATCAGATTCAGTTACGAGGGTATCTTCGAGGAGATACTGGACAAGCTGGGACAGATGCCCCTGCCGCCGTACATCACTCATGAATTAAAAGACAAGAACCGCTACCAGACTGTCTACGCAAAATACGACGGCTCGGCGGCGGCTCCAACGGCGGGACTGCACTTTACCCCGGAGCTCCTCTCGCAGGTGCGGGACATGGGCGTGGATATCGCCGAGATCACTCTCCATGTGGGCCTGGGCACTTTCCGTCCGGTGAAGGCGGAGGAGGTCAGTGATCATCATATGCATTCAGAGTTTTACCGCATAGATGAGACTGCGGCCAAAAAGATCAACTCCGCACACGGGAATGGCGGACACATCATCTGTGTCGGCACCACCAGCTGCCGCACCCTGGAATCAGCCGCCGATGACGACGGACGCATAGAGGCAAAAAGCGGCTGGACTGACATTTTCATCTATCCCGGCTACCGGTTTAAGATAATGGACGGCCTTATCACAAATTTCCACCTGCCTGAATCAACCCTTCTCATGCTGGTATCAGCCTTCGCCGGCCGGGAGCACATCCTTGCGGCTTACAGGGAGGCAGTCGAGAAAAGATATCGCTTTTTCAGTTTTGGTGATGCGATGTTCCTTTTGTAAACAGCACATTTTTTGTGAATTATTTTTGAAAATTGATTCATAGATTTGACATTGCAGACTTTTTTTCGTATCATAAAAAAATAGCGAAAAACAGCCGGTCAGGACTTTGTCCATGATACGCCGGAGGGAGGTAATGTTTTGAAAAATATGCGTTTAAAGCTGAATATTTTTCTTGCGGCTCTGGCCGTGGCCGTTTTTTGTTTTACAGCATGTACGCCCAATGATGGGTTTTTTTTCATAGCGGAGAGTTCCGATGAGGAGAGTACCGCCGGAGATGATGACAGCAGTACAGTAGATGAGTCAGCTTTGTTTGAAAATGGAGACGATACAGCGGATGATGAGTCAGTCTCAGCGGCAGATGGAAGCGCCTCAGAGGATGCCGCCGATGAGGAGACCGGTGATACGGCTGAATATTTTGACGATGAGCTAAACGGCGGGGATGCCTTTGATATAGTGGTGGAAAAGGTTGCCACAGCTGATTATGGCGGCAATACCAGTATTTACATAGTGGCAGATGATGGAAAAGTCTACGATGGAGGTTATGTGGCCATGGATCCGGATGTGCTCCTGATCGAAGAGGGTGACAGCCTCCGCATTACCGCCACCAGTGGGAATGTCATACTGGACTGGGATTTTACTATATCAGGCGGGAAAGATGGCAAGGCTCGTGACCACACGGCGGAGATCGAGGCTGAGGAAGAGGCTGAGGAGGAAGCTGAGGAAGAAGATGAGAGCCGGACCGGGTATGGCAGCTTCTGGTGGAGCAGCGCACAGTAACATTTTTGACTTGCATTTCACTGTTGACTGTGTTAGAATCTCTCCAGTTGCGACCCTTTGTCGCAGACGGATATATTGACGGAGGATATTTTCGTGGATACATTGAAGATTATTATTAAGATTTTATTTATGATAATGAGCGTAGTGATGATGGTCATAGTCCTGATGCAGGAGGGCAAGAGCTATGGGCTGGGCTCCCTGTCAGGGTCTAATCTGGACAGCTACTGGGGCAAGAACAAGGGCCGTTCCATGGAGGGCGTGCTGGTGAAGACCACCCGGATCCTGCTGATAATCTTCCTTGCAGGCTCCGCTGCCATGAATATCGGTAGTTTCCAGTAAGAGTACATGGAACAGACGAGGCTGTCGCTTGCTTGCGGCAGTCTTTTTCATTTGACAGGAAACCTCGTCTGTTATCACATGAAAACGCTCCGCGAGGATGCTTTAGCCCGCGGAAAGGAATGTGTAAAGAAAGAAATGGGAAAAGAGAGCATAAAGGTAATCGCAAATAATAAAAAGGCCTATCATGATTATTTCATAGAGGCTACCTACGAGGCGGGCATTGCGCTGCACGGCACGGAGGTGAAGTCTGTCCGCATGGGGCATGTGAGCATAAAGGAGAGCTTTCTTCGTATAGAGAATGGAGAGGTCATCGCCTACGGTATGCATATCAGCCCATATGAGAAGGGGAATATCTTTAACCGGGATCCCTTAAGGCCGAAGAAGCTGCTGCTGCATAAGTATGAGATAAATAAGCTGGCCGGGAAGATAAAGGAGAAAGGGTACACCTTAGTCCCGCTGAAAGTTTATCTCAAAGGGAGTCTGATCAAGGTCGAGATTGGATTGGCTAAAGGCAAAAAGTTGTATGACAAACGCAGGGATCTGGCTGAAAAGGATCAGAAGAGAGAAGCCGAGAGGAATTATAAACAGAAGTTTTAAAAGGGGTTGTGGAATCAGATCCTTTTAGTTCGGTCGCATCTAAGCTGTGGAAAAGGTCAATGTTGTTTATCATAGAGAGGAAACATTATCATGGATAATTCAAGACTTATTTTGCTAAGAGATCTTATGAAGGAGAGGGGAATCGACGTCTATATCGTCCCTACGTCAGATTTTCATACCTCGGAGTATGTGGGAGATTATTTTAAGGAGCGGCAGTTTCTTACCGGGTTTACCGGGTCGGCCGGGACGGCGGTGGTCACGGCGGATAAGGCCGGGCTGTGGGCTGACGGGAGGTACTACATCCAGGCGGAGGCCCAGATTGAGGGATCGGGATTTATGCTTTATAAAATGGGCATGGACGGCGTGCCTGATGTAGAAGACTTTGTTAAGGATGAGCTGCCCGAAGGCGGCGTCATCGGTTTCGACGGCAGGGTCGTAAATGCGGCCCAGGCTGAGAAATTAGAAAAGATAGCGGCGGACAAAGAAGGCAGCCTGTATGTGACGGAGGATCTCATAGACTTTCTCTGGGAGGACAGGCCCGCAATGGCCTGCTCGACTCTGTGGATACTGACTGACGAGTACAGCGGAGAGACGGCAGTCTCGAAGATGGACAGGATACGTGAGAAGATGAAGGAGGAGCGTGCCGGCGTCCATGTGGTGGCATCACTCTACGATATTGCCTGGATACTTAATCTCCGGGGAAATGATATTGAGAATGTGCCGGTATTTATGTCGTTTTTAAAGATTGATATGGAGGGGGCGGCCCTCTACATCCAGCCTGCGGCCATGACGGAGGATATCAGGGAATATCTGGAGGGCTGCGGAGTGAGAGCGGCGGACTATGACGACATTTACAAAGACATGGAAGAGCTTCCTGCCGGGACTAAGCTTATGATAGATAAGCAGATAGTGAATTACCGCATGGTGGCGGCTCTGGACGAAGGCGTGGAGATCATCGACAGGGCCGATCCCTCGGAGCTGATGAAGGCCATAAAGAATGATACTGAGCTTAAAAACACGCGTATCGCCCACTTAAGGGACGGCGTGGCCATGACGAAGTTCATGTACTGGCTGAAAAATACTGTTGGCAGGAAAGAACTGGATGAGTACACAATCGGATTAAAAGCTGATGAGCTCCGCCGTCAGCAGGAGCATTTTCTCGACCTGAGCTTTGGCAATATCAGCGCCTACGGTCCTAACGCCGCCATGATGCATTATTCCGCGAGTAAGGAGAACTCTGCTAAAGTGTTGCCCGAGGGAATGCTGCTTTTGGATTCCGGCGGTCATTATCTGGAGGGCACCACGGACATTACCCGGACCTTTATATTAGGGCCGATCACGGATCAGATGAAGTTGCACTTCACCACAGTGGCCAGGTGCAATCTGGCCCTGGCGAACCTGAAATTCCTCCACGGCTGTTCCGGCATTAGTCTGGATCTGGCCTGTCGTGAGCCCCTCTGGGAGATGGGTATCGACTACCGCTGCGGCACTGGCCACGGCGTGGGTCACATCTTAAACGTTCATGAGGGTCCCAATGGCTTCCGCTACAAGATAGTCCCGGAGCGCCGGGACAGCGCACCATTGGAGGCGGGCATGATCACCACTGACGAGCCCGGAGTCTATATCGAGGGCGAGTACGGCATCCGCACCGAGAATGAGCTCATCTGCGTGGAGGATGAGAAAAACGAGTATGGACAGTTCCTCCGCTTCGAGAATATCACTTACTGTCCCATAGATCTGGACGGCATCGATGCCTCCCTCCTCACAGAAAAGGAGAAGTCTCAGCTCAATAATTATCATGCCATGGTGCGGGAGAAGCTGTCGCCCTACTTGACAGAGGACGAACGCAACTGGCTCGAAAAATATACCAGAGAGATTTAAATGTCCCGGAGCTGTCAATTATAGTATGGCCGGGAAAGTACACAAAAAATTCACAAAGTATACTCAATATTATCACACTCCTTGTATAGACTGGGCTTCGGTTGATTTTAAGTTTATACAAGGAGGTTTTTGTTTTGATAGAGCTTAAGCATCTCACGAAAAGATACGGCACGAATCTGGCCGTCGATGACCTGAACCTGACCCTGGAGCCGGGACATGTCTATGGCTTCTTAGGCCCCAACGGTGCCGGTAAATCCACTACGCTTAATATGATAACCGGCTACATCGGCGCCACGGGAGGAGAGGTCATCATTGAGGGACATGACATCAATAAGGAGCCTGAGGCCGCGAAGAAGTGCATGGGATATCTGCCTGAGCTGCCGCCGGTGTACGGCGACATGAGGGTGGGAGAATACCTGAATTTCGCCGCTGACTTAAAAGGCCTTAAAAGGGCAACCCGCGTGGCCGATATCCGCCAGGTCATGGATCTTACCAGGCTCTATGACATGGAGAATCGACTGATAAAGAATCTCTCCAAAGGCTATCGCCAGAGGGTAGGCTTAGCCCAGGCTCTCATGGGCATGCCGCCCGTCATTATCCTGGATGAGCCCACAGTGGGACTCGATCCCAAACAGATCATTGAGATCAGGGAACTGATCGCTTCTCTTAAAGAAGATCACACAGTTATCCTGAGCTCACACATTTTGCAGGAGATAAGCGCAGTCTGCGATTATGTCTTCATCATTTCCCATGGGAAGCTGGTGGCGGATGACACTATGGAGAATCTGGAGAATCAGATGAGCGGCGGGCAGCAGCTGGAGCTTGAGCTTAAGGCTACCGCACGTCAGGCCCGGGGGCTTAAGGGTGTTGAAGGAGTGAAGATCTGTGAGGTAGAAGACACCTCTGCAGCCTCAGAGCCCGCCCCGGAGCTCCCCGGCGATAAAGAAGAGAGTGGAGGAGATATCCCTGCGGCTGAGGATAAACCTGTGATGCCAAAGCCTCATACGGATACGGCAAAAGTCATTTTGACTGCAAAGCCTGATGCCGACATCCGCGAGGCGGTCTTTAATTACTGCGCGGCAAATGGCATTGTCATCCTGGAGATGCGGACCGTGACCAAGTCCCTTGAAGATGTGTTCCTCGCGCTGACAGAAGATAAGGAGGTGGCATAAGACATGAAAGCGATCATCAAAAGAGAGTTAAAATCTTACTTCACCTCCGTGCTGGGATGGATATTTTTGGCGGCATTCCTCTTTGTATTTAACCTGTACTTCTGGGTATACAATATAAATTTCGGCTATCCCTACATTTCCTATGCATTGTCAGGATCGACCTTTATCTTCCTTATCATCATACCCATACTTTCCATGAGGAGCATGGCGGAGGACAGGAAGAACAAAACTGACCAGCTGCTTTACACGGCCCCCATCTCCATTCCTAGAGTGATATTGGGCAAATATCTGGCAATGGCCATCATTTTCTCCATCGCCATGGGCTGGGCCTGCCTCTGTCCTCTCATCATGAAATGTTTCGGTACGGTGCCTTTCGGGGAGAGCTATACGGCCATCCTGGGAATATGGCTCTTCGGCCTGCTCTGCCTGGCTATAGGCATTTTCCTGTCTTCGGTGACTGAGAGTCAGGTCATAGCGGCAGTGCTCTCATTTGCAGTGCTCTTTTTGGGATACATGATGGATTCCATCATCTCCGCTGTCACTGCTTCAGAAAATATCATGACAAAGAGCCTGGGCTGCCTGGCCATCGCCTCGCCCCTGGATGACTTCACTTCGGGGGTAAT
>JAJPYU010000096.1 GCA_021204765.1 Clostridiales bacterium | reverse complement strand
ATGCACGCTTTCACACTAAGCTCGAAAAAACCTCGCTAAGTGTTCAATGTGTAAGCTCGAAAAAACCTCGCTAAGTGTTCAATGTGTAAGCTCGCCAGGGCTCGCTAAGTGTTCGCAGCATCTCGCTAATGCTCGCTCGCAGAGCGGAGCAATCCGTAGGTATCATACCTTTTGACCCCGGCATCATGAATATATAGAAAGGATTAGATTTTATGAAAATATATAACACCCTGACGAAAAGAAAGGAAGAGTTCGTCCCGCTGCAGGAGGGGAAGGTCACCATGTATGTCTGCGGGCCAACGGTCTACAATCTCATCCATATCGGCAACGCACGCCCAATGATAGTCTTCGACACGGTACGTCGTTACCTGGAGTACAAGGGCTATGACGTGAACTACGTCTCGAACTTCACCGACGTGGACGACAAGATAATAAAGAAGGCTCTAGAGGAGGGCAGCAGCGCCGAGGAGGTGGCGAAGAGATATATCGCCGAGTGCAGGCGGGACATGGAGGGCATGAACGTCCGCCAGGCCACGACACACCCCCTGGCGACACAGGAGATCCCCGGGATGCTGGAGATGATCTCCATACTCATTGAGAAGGGCTACGCCTACGCCGCGGCTGACGGCACGGTGTATTACCGCACAAGGAAATTCAAAGACTACGGCAAGCTTTCCGGGAAAAATATCGATGACCTGGAGGCGGGCCACAGGGATATACAGGTGACAGGAGACTTAAAGGAGGATCCCCTTGACTTCGTGCTCTGGAAGCCGAAAAAGGAGGGAGAGCCTTACTGGGATTCCCCCTGGTGCAAGGGACGTCCGGGCTGGCACATCGAGTGCTCCGTTATGGCCAGGAAATACCTGGGCGACGAGATCGACATCCACGCCGGCGGCGAGGACCTGATCTTCCCCCACCACGAGAATGAGATCGCCCAGAGCGAGGCGGCCAATGGAGTCCAGTTCGCCAAATACTGGATGCACAACGCCTTTTTGAAGATAAATAACGAGAAGATGAGCAAATCCCTGGGGAATTTCTTTACCGTCAGGGAGGTGGGAGAGAAGTACGACCTGCAGGTGCTGAGATTTTTCATGCTATCAGCCCACTATCGCAGCCCCCTTAATTTCAGCGCGGATCTCATGGATGCGGCGAAAAACGGCCTGGACCGCATAGTCACTGCGGCGGATAACCTGCGCCACCTGATCGGCCACGGTGCCGACGGAGAGATGACTGACGCTGAGCGGGAGCTTTTCGTAAAGTCCGGGAAATATGTGGAGAAATTTGAGGAGGCCATGGACGATGATTTCAACACCGCCGACGGAGTGGCGGCAGTCTTTGAGCTGGTGAAATTCTGTAACAGCAACGCTTCCTCTGAGAATACCAGGGAGTTTTTGGCAGCGCTCCTTGAGCGGCTGGGCAGTCTCTGCGACGTCCTGGGCATCATCACCGAGAAGAAGGAGGAAATCCTGGACCGTGAGATTGAGGATCTGATAGCCGAGAGGCAGGCAGCCAGGAAGGCTAAGGACTTCGCCAGAGCCGATGCCATCAGGGATGAGCTGCTGGAGAGGGGGATACAGCTTAAGGACACGCGGGAAGGTGTGGTCTGGCAATACCAGGGTCAAAAGAACAGGCAATGAATGCTTGCATTTAATTGCATGTCTTTATGACCCGCCAAACCATGAGTAAGTAGCCATTTTTCGTAGAAAAATGAGCGGATTACGAATGGCTTGAGGATTGCGAGATGCTACGAACACTTAATGAGCGATAGCGAATTTAGTGAGAGTGTATGCGTTAGCTGTGCGAAGCACGGAGCAATCCGTAGTATTGCCATAAACAGAATTTTCAGGAGGAATGGATTGGCGGATCAGACAGACTATTATCAGGAGATAAAGAAATATTTTCCCATAGAGGATGTGGATTTCAGGACCTGTCCGCCTCTGACTCTGGCCTACATCGGGGACGGGGTCTACGACCTTGTGATACGCTCCATCGAGGTGGGGGAGAGCCACGCAAAGGTGAACACCCTCCACCACCAGACCAGCCAGCTGGTGAAAGCACAGACCCAGTCGGAAATGATCGAACTGCTGCTGCCGGAGCTTTCTGAGACGGAGGCGGATTTCTACCGCCGGGGTCGCAATGCGAAGTCGGCTACCATAGCGAAGAATGCCACGGTGGCGGACTACCGCCGGGCCACGGGGTTCGAGGCGCTGATGGGGTATCTGTATCTCTCCGGGCAGACCGGGCGCATGCTGGCCCTCATAAAACTCGGATTAGAGAAAATTCAGGCTAAAGAGGTTTAATAATGGATGTGAGTGAATCTAAGATTGAGGGCCGCAACGCTGTGATAGAGGCGTTTCGCTCAGACAAAACCATAGATAAAGTTTTTGTGTTGGATGGCTGTAAGGATGGCCCTATTAATACTATAGTCAGAGAAGCTAAGAAACATGGGAGCATCCTTTCCTTTGTTTCGAAGGAGCGCATGGATCAGCTCTCCGAGACGGGAAAGCACCAGGGCGTCATCGCCATTGCGGCGGCCTATTCCTATGCCACGGTGGAGGACATCATGAGCCGCGCGAAAGAGCGGGGCGAGGATCCCTTCATTATCATACCGGACGGCATCGAGGATCCCCACAATCTGGGTGCCATCATCCGCACCGCGAATCTGGCCGGAGCCCACGGCGTCATCATACCGAAGCGCCGGGCAGTGGGCCTGACCGCGGTGGTGGCCAAGGCCTCCGCCGGAGCCATCAATTACACCCCGGTGGCCAAAGTCACGAATCTGGTCTCTACCATGAAGGAGCTAAAGGAGCAGGGCCTCTGGTTCGTATGCGCCGATATGGAGGGCGATTCCATGTATTGCCAGAATCTCACCGGTCCCATCGGCCTGGTCATCGGCAGCGAGGGCGAGGGCGTCAGCAAGCTTGTAAAGGAGACCTGCGATTTCACTGCCTCCATCCCCATGCATGGTGACATAGACTCCCTGAATGCTTCCGTGGCGGCAGGTGTCCTGGCCTATGAGATTGTCCGCCAACGCATGAACAAATAAATAAATGGACGCCAGCGAAAAACTGCGGGCATCTAAGATAAGTAAATACATAGAAAATCAGGGCACCTCACAAAAACAAACATGCAGAATTATGATTCCATCTCTGATACGAATTTGATACGATTTCTTCGGGACGGCGACTCCTCCGTCATGGAATACTTACTGGAAAAGTACAAGCCCCTGGTCCGCAAAAAGGCCAACACCCTTTTTCTCTTCGGCGGAGACACCGACGACCTGATACAGGAGGGCATGATAGGTCTCTTTAAGGCCATCCGGGATTATGACGAGTCCGTCGGTGCCTTCTATCCCTTTGCGGAGCTATGTATAAACCGCCAGATATATTCGGCCATAGAGTCCGCCGCCAGGAAAAAGCACGGCCCCTTAAATTCCTACGTTTCCCTCTCCGGAGGGGAGGAGCAGACGGAAGGGACATATCCGGTGGATTTGGCTGCGGCGAATGAAGTCAATCCGGAGAAGCTGCTCATCGACCGGGAAAATGCGGAGGATTTCCTCGCCGGGCTCGCGGAGCACTTAAGTGAAATGGAGCAGGCTGTACTCGATCATTATCTGGAGGGCTTGAATTATCACCAGATTGCTGAGCGCATGGGAAAGCCGGACAAATCCATAGACAACGCAATACAGAGGATCCGAAGAAAAGTGCAGGAAAATGATTTTCACACTTGACTTTTAGCGGCCCCAATGCTACTATTAAAAAGCTTTCGCGGATAAATATTTCGCAAGGCGGACATGACGGGGTGTGGCTCAGTTTGGCTAGAGCGTCTGGTTAGGGACCAGGAGGTCGCAGGTTCAAATCCTGTCACTCCGATTTATAGGGCTATCGCCAAATGGTAAGGCAACGGACTCTGACTCCGTCATTTACAGGTTCGAATCCTGTTAGCCCTGTATCACAAGACCCCCGGTGGAGAGATCCATCGGGGGTTTCTTTATGCACTGGCTCGTTTGGAAAGTAACCAATAAAATTTTGTGCTGTTATAGTGCTGCAGATGTTTTTGTGGTAATATAATATAAAATCATATTTCTGATGGATGATACTCATAATTGAGGTATCTAACCCATAAATATATTGTAGTAGGATTAAAATGACATTGAGATGTCCGATTGGAGTGGAGTTGCCAGACAATATGCCGTTGACCTACGGTATGCTTACTAAGAGCCAGTTTGATGATGAGATAGAAAAAGGCTATGCCGATATGGTAGAGGGAAGGTGTTTTCTGCCGACTATGTGGAAGCGGAATTAAGAAAAGATTTCGGAATATGAGACAAATATTGGTATTAGTATGAGACAACCGTCATGGATGAAGAGGTATTGGCTGACCACGCTTACTATTATGACATGGAGGCTGGTATCCAGATGATATGATGGTGACAGGTATGTGCCGGTGCGGTTTATCTGCACCGGCATGTACCAATAGCTGATTTACCTTAATTTGGAATGGCAGACCAGATTATAATATGTTATACTGACAATCAAAGAAGAGAGGTACAGGATATTAGAATATGTCTGAAAAGAGATTAAACAATACAATATTTCTTATGTACCTTGTGACAGATAATTATTGCAGGGCACACAATATCTCGGCAAGGGAATTCCTGAGCCTGGACAAAAAATATGACATACTCAATTACGTTGCGGAATGTCCGGATATTTTTGACAGCATGACCAATGATGAAATGGTAGAGGAGATTGAGCAATATGTATCATGAATTAAAATCGACACTTTATCATGGCACGATTTCAAAAATAACGGATGTCGATGTGACCGCCGGTAGGAGTAGAAAGGACTTCGGCAAAGGTTTTTACATGGCTGTATCCAAGCAACAGGCGATAGGCATGATGCATAAGAAATACCGAGAGGCTGTCAGAAGAAGCCGTAATAAGGAGAACGCTGTTTTTCACGAATATTTATATGAAGTGGAGCTGAATCTGGAAAGACTTAACCATATGAAAGTAAAGGTGTTTGAGACCGCAGATTCAGAATGGCTGGATTTTGTCCTGATGTGCAGAAAAAAGGGCGGGATGCCGCATGATTATGATTTTGTAGCAGGGGCGACGGCAGATGATGATACGGCATTATGCTTAAAAGCGTATGAGGAGGGCCTTTATGGAGAGACAGGCAGTCCTCAGGCAAAAGAGACTCTGCTGAAGAATTTGGAAGTAGAGAATCTTGGCATACAATATTTTATAGGGAAGCAGAACGTGGCTGATACTATTATAAAGAGTATCCGTGAGATAGATTGGCGGTGATGAGAAATGTCTGAGGGAAGGGCTCAGGTGACATTGGGTTTGTCTGTTGTGGCAATCACAAAATATTTGATGGAATATTATTCTATTGATTATGAGGAAGCATACAAGAGACTGATCGCTACGGATTTTTTTGAAAAAATAAATGATTTGGATACCGGTCTCCTTCTTGAACCGGATAAGTATTTATGCGAAGCATGCCTCTTGGAGTTGGAGCATGGCAGTGATGCTATGTATGAATATATAAGCCAATGATGGGGAACCATTATGGATGAGAGAAATATAATTACAGATGAACAGGTAGTGAAAAGAGCCAGAGAAGCAGTGAGGCTTGAATTGAAGAGAATGAAAGCTATGGATATCCCTGTGGCCGTTTATGACGGTAAAACGAAAAAGATTTATCAGGTGTACAGTGATGGTACCAGAGAAGAAGTACACCTGGAGGATCATTGTGATGGTATGACATAAGAGTTAAAAAATAATACAGATAAAGAGAAATTAGAAGAAATACAGAATATGTTTACTGATGATAAAGGCAGGGATTCAGAAGAAGACATGCTTGAGGATATGGATGAGTTTCCCTTGAAAATAAAGGGGAAAACGGCCACAGCACAACAGACTTAAGACTCCGTCATTTACAGGTTCGAATCCTGTTAGCCCTGTATCACAAGACCCCCGGTGGAGAGATCCATCGGGTTTTTTGTGCCCGGAAAAGATTTTATTGTGGTGAGCCGGGTTGATTTATGGTATATTAAATGCAAATGCGTGGAAGATTAAGGACAGGATATGAGTATCACTGAAATCACGGATTTTAATTCAACAGAGCTGGACCTTTTTGCCAGGACATCGGAGGTGCATCTGCTCAGATACTGTCTAATATACACAACTCCGAGCCCACGAGACTC
>JAJPYU010000292.1 GCA_021204765.1 Clostridiales bacterium | reverse complement strand
ATAAACTTGTGAACTTTTTACATTTTACCAGGCGCTCGCGGGAAAATGAGTTCATTTCCGGACACGCAGCTAACGCATACGCTCTCACTAAATTCGCTTACGCTCATTAAGTGTTCGCAGCATCTCGCTAATGCTCGCGCCGATATACGTTATGCCAATAAGCTTAGACTTTCTACATAACAGTAGTTGCAAATTGTTTTAGGGCAATTAGCATCTTATGGAGTTCTTCGTCGGACGCCGCAAAGGAGAATCTCACGCAGCAGACGTCTTCCTCCCCATATGCGTCGCCGGGGACGCCGGAGATCTTTGCCTCGGCGAGAAGACGCTCACAGAGCTCTTCGCTGCCCATATCCGTGTCAAACTTCACCCAGGCGTAGAAAGCGCCCTTTGGAGCGATGAACTCGACTTTCGGGATGTCCTTCATTCCTTCGACAAGAAGGTCGCAGCGGCGCTCGTAGGCTCGACGCATCTGCTCCGTCTCGTCGGCGCAGGATAAGGCCACCAGGGCACCCTCCTGCAGGAACACGGAGGTACAGCTCATGGTGTGCTGGAAGAGCTTTAAGATGACGGGGTAGAGATCGGAGGCGCAGGCCAGATAGCCTATGCGCCAGCCGGTCATGGCAGAGCATTTGGAAAAGCCGTTTATCACTATGACCCTGTCTAAGAATTCCGGGAAAGAAGCCATGGAGACAGCTTTCTCCCCATCATAGATTATTTTCTCATAGATCTCATCGGAGAGCAGATATACTTCGGGATGATCGCGGAGGAAGCCGCTAAGAGCCTCAATATCCTCAGGCGTCAGTATCCGTCCTGTAGGATTATTGGGGTAATTTATTATAAGGAGCTTTGTCCTCCCGGAGGCCGCAGCCTCCAGTGCCTCGCGGGTGATACGGTAATCCTCATCGTATCTTAAATGGACAGCCACGGGAATCCCGCCGGAAGCTTTCACTATAGCCGGATAGGAGACCCAGCCCGGAGCCAGCCAGATGGCCTCGTCACCGGAATTTATGAGAGCCCGCACAGCCAGATACACCGCCATCTTCCCACCGGGAGTGATGAGTATCTGATCCGGTGTGTAGGGTGCATTATTTTCCCCGGTAAGCTTTTTTGACAGGGCAATCCTCAAGTCCTCATTTCCCCGGCTGTCGGAGTAATGAGTATTCCCCGCAGCCAGCTGTCTCGTCACCTCGTCACAGATCCTCTTCGGCGTCGGAAAGTCCGGCTCCCCGCCAGTCAGGTTCACTATCTCCGGGTCGGTCTTCACCATCTCCTTTGTCCTCGCCAGCAGATTCACCGATCTGGAGGGCTCTATTCCTGTGATAATCTCATTATATTTCATCTGATGATCCTCCTGTGATCACATTGATGATGCCGGAGCCAAAAGCTGTGATGCCAGATTTTTCATTTCCTCAGCTGTGGAACGAACAGAATCCGTAATCCGTGTCCCGCCCAGCATACGGGCCAGCTCATCAATGCTTTCATCCTCTGAGAGGAGACAGATGCTGGATATCGTTGAGTCGGAATCGGATGTCTTCTCAATAAGGAAATGACTGTCTGCCATGGCAGCGATCTGTGGCAGATGGGTGATGCAGATGACCTGGTGGGAGGCAGCGGTCTGCTTTATCTTCTCCGCCACCATCTGGGCAGTGCGGCCGCTGATACCACTGTCGATCTCGTCGAAGATCAGGGTTTCTATATCATCGTTTCCCGCCAGAACAGTCTTAAGTGCCAGCATGATTCGGGAGAGCTCACCGCCGGAGGCCACGGAATCCAGAGGCTTTAAGGGCTCACCGGGATTCGTGGAAATGAAGAATCTGGCATCGTCTGTACCGTTTGCCGTGTAATGATCCAACTGTGTAAATTCCAGGGATAGTCGCACGTCATTAAAATTGAGATCCAACAGAGCCTGCTTTATCCCATCGGTAAATGTGACGGCCTCACTCTTTCTGATATCGCTGACTTCCTGTGAAATCTTCCGCAGGTCATTCTCGGCTGCAGTGCATTTCGCCTCCAGGTCGGCGCGATATTCCTCATAGTGATTTAATTTATCCACCCTGGCAGCCTTCTCCTCGCGGCTTGCCAGTATGTCCTCTATTGTCCTGCCGTACTTTGACTTCAAATGATTGATCAGATCCAGGCGCTCTTCTGTCCGGGCAAAAAGCTCCCCGGAGAATTCGAAATCGTCAATATACCCGGCCAGATCCCGGTTAAAATCGGAGAGCAGGCTGTCTATCTCGGAGAGCTGCCCGGCGAGAGCCTTTGCATTCCCATCGTATTCCTCCACTGAGAACAGTTCGCGGGCAGCCCTGCCAATAAGGTCGGAGGCATTCTCCGTCCCATCGGCGCAGCACTCCCTCGCCTCTGCGGCGGCATCCATGATCTTCCTGCCATGGGAGAGGCGGCGGTAGGCAGTCTCCAGTTCCTCATCCTCGCCTGCAGTCAGGCCGGCCTCGTCAATCTCGTTTATCTCATACTCAAGAAATGAGAGCTCCCTCTTCTGCTGCTCCCCGTCCAGTGATGCCTCTTCTAAAAGGCGACGGCACTCAGTATAGCTTCGATAGCTCTCCGCCAGGGCAGCAGGCCGCTCCCCCAGCCTTTTTTTCGCATAAGCATCCAGATAAGCCAGGTGATTTTTCTTTGCAAGGAGCGAGACATGCTCCTGCTGGCCATGAATGTCGATGAGAAGTCCGGCCACCTTTCTCAGGACAGCGGCGGGATAAGTCTCTCCGTTAATGCGGCAGACTGAACGGCCGTTTGCGGAGACCTTCCGGGTCATGATGATCTGGCCATCATCAGGGATGATGTCCAGGGCATCCAGAGCCGCAATCTGTCCGGGCTCATCCACAGTGAAGATGAGCTCCACCAGGGCGGAGTCGGCATTTTCCCTGAGCATGTCTTTGGACACTCTCTCACCCAGGGCCAGATGAATGGAGCCGATGAGTATGGATTTTCCCGCTCCGGTCTCGCCGGTGAGGATGTTGAGTCCCGGGCCGAAATTCACCTCGGTCTCCCGGATCAGGGCCAGATTTTTGACGTGTAAGTTTTGTAACATGTTATATCCTTTCTACTCTCCCAAAAGCATGCGGACATAAAAAACGTAAGACTGATCACAAAGATGTTGAGGTCAGATAAGATAATACCTGCAGATTATGAGAATATATGCTTTGGCTGTACGAAGCATGGCACAACCGGCATATCACTGTCATCTCTTACTCAAGCAACTGTGATAAGCGCTCCATGAGCAATGCTGTCTCCTCCACGCTCCGGACAGCGCACATGATGGTATCGTCCCCGGCAATGCTTCCGACTATCTCCTTGCAGTCCATGGTGTCTATGGCCACAGCCACGGCACTGGCCATTCCGGAGACTGTCTTGATGACCAGGATATTTCCGGCCATGTCGATGGATACTACCTGGTCTCTGAACACCCTGTCGTACTTGGCACTCATTTCCTCCCCCACATCAGCAAGGAGGATATATTTTTTCTTTCCCCCCTGAAAAGCGAGCTTGGTGAGCTTCAGGTCCCTGATGTCTCTCGATACAGTTGCCTGTGTCGTCTCCATCCCCTCCTTATTCAGGAGGTCGCAGAGCTCCTCCTGGGTCTCCACGTCATTCCGGCGTATGATCTCCAGTATTTTCGCATGGCGTTTTTCCTTTGAATTCATATATACCCCTTTCATGATACAGGGATTGCCCTACTCCTCGGGCATCCATTCCGGGTCTATTTGACCCTGGAAGGTCAAATAAGATGATACCACGGATTTCTCCGTGCTACGCACAGCTAACGCATACACTCACGCTAAGCTCGCTTACGCTTGCTAAGTGTTCGTAGCATCGGAATCCGCTAAATTTGACCGAAAAACGGTCAAATTTGCTTCTTCCTCATGTTTTGGGCGGGGCTGCTGAGTGCCAGTGGCACTCGTGTTTGCAGCCGACCGGAGCGATAGCGTAGACCAAATGGTTGTAACTGGATGCAAGCATCCGTTACAATCCTATTTGACCCTGGTATCATCATAACATCTTCTTTCTTAATATCTGCAGAAAGCTCAGCCTGTTGATCTTCAGTATCTGCGCCGCCTCGGAGGATTTCTTTACCCGTATGGTGTCCCCCACTTTCATACTCATCATATGATCCCCGTCGAAGGCCACATCAGCCTCCTCGTCGAACTCCTCCCGGCGCTTTGCGAATGTCACCTCTATCTCTGCGTCTGCGCCCACCACGATGCTCCTCATGGTGAGCAACTGTGGATTGATGGGAGTTACCAGCAACAGCTCAGTCCTGGGATCCACGATGGGTCCGCCGGCCGACATGCTGTATCCCGTAGAACCCGTAGGCGTGGAAATGATGATCCCGTCAGCGGTACAGGTAGTGAGATACTCTCCGTTTACGGAGATGACCAGGTTGATGAGCTGTGAATTTCCGGCCCTGTGAATGACGATGTCATTCATGGCCGTGGAGGCCTGCCCGAAGCCGCTGCCCTCTATCATCATCCGCCGCTCCAGCTCATAATTATCCTCAAACAGGCTGTCAATAGCGTTAAATACCATGGGCAGGTCCAGCTCACACAGATACCCTACCGTCCCCAGATTTATTCCGATAAGGGGTATGCCGAAGGCAGCCGTGTCCCTGGCCGCCCGCACCAGCGTACCGTCACCTCCCAGGACCAATATGCAGTCCGCATCTATCTCAGCCTTTCCCAATGCCGCCAGCCGGCGCTTACCCCACTCGGACTTATTGCTGACATAGCAGCTGCTCTCTCCGCCCTTTGCGGAAATATAATCCTGCAGGGAATGGGTGACTGACAGATCCTCATCCCTCTGCCCGTTTGTGATAATGAAAAATCTCTTCATGTCCGATCCAGCTCCTCGTGAGCCGCCTCCACTGTTGCCTCCGGGGAAATCCCGGAAGAAATCCCGCCTGCACAGTCATTTATCATATACAGGAGGTACTCTATATTTCCCTCCGGTCCTTTGACAGGGGAAAAATCCAGTCCCAGGACAGAAAATCCCAGGCTGCGCACCGCCAAAATGATGTCCTCTACCACTTCCAGATGGATTTTCCCATCCCTGACCACGCCTTTCTTTCCCACTTTCCCGCGTCCGGCCTCGAACTGGGGCTTGATAAGGCAGACCATCTCTGCGTCCGGCACCAGGAGCTCCTTTACCGGGGGCAAGATTTTTTTAAGTGAAATGAAAGAGACGTCTGCCGTGGCGAAGTCAATCTTCTCGCCTATGTCCCCCGGAGTGACATAGCGGATGTTGGTCTTCTCCATGCATATGACCCGCCCGTCCTGCCGCAGCTTCCAGGCGAACTGGCCGTAGCCCACGTCTATGGCGTATACCCTTGCAGCACCATTCTGCAGCATACAGTCGGTAAAACCCCCGGTTGAGGCACCTATGTCCATACAGACCCTGCCTGCTATATCCAGCGAAAAACAGGCAAATGCTTTCTCCAGTTTCAGTCCCCCGCGGCTTACATATCTTAAGCCGCCCCGAACCTCTATGGGGATGTCATCCTTGAAGGATGCCCCGGCCTTGTCCTCTTTCTGGCCGTCCACATAGACCACTCCCTCCATGATAAGGGCTTTCGCTTTCTCCCGTGAGGGTACCAGTCCGCGTTTTACAAGGAGGATATCCAGGCGCTCTTTCATGCGTCTTCCTCCCCGGGATCTTCTGCTGCCTTCTCTGCATTGCGATATTCTTTGGCGATCTTCTCACAATGAGCCTTATAAGTCGCGATTACTTTCGCAGCTATATGCTCCGGATCCAGGCCTACCCTCTCTCTCTGCTGAGCCACGGTCCCATGATGGACGAAACAGTCGTCTATGCCGAAGCGTATCACCGGCACATCACGATCCTGGGCAAGTACGCAATCCTCCAACGCCTCACCGTAACCGCCGGAGAGCATATTTTCCTCTATGGTAACGATCAGATCGTGGTGCTCTAAAGCCTCAGTTACAGCCTCCTCATCTACAGGCTTTACAAATCGTGCATTTACCAGTGAACATCCGATCCCTTTCTTCCTTAAGATCTTATGGACCTCCACTCCGGTCTCCACCATGGAGCCCACTGCGAAAACAGCTACGCATTTCTCTTTATATATCCACTCGCTCTTCCCGTATTCTATGGGGGTGCGGAATTCCTTCAAGCCGTCCCAGGCTGTTCCCCGGCCATAGCGGATCGCCGCCGGATGCTCGAATCTGGACGCAAACCAGAGCATGTCCGCCAGCTCCCACTTGTTCTTCGGAGCCATGACAGTCATCCCCGGCATCAGGGAAAGATAAGACAGGTCAAATATGCCATGGTGGGTCTCGC
>JAJPYU010000287.1 GCA_021204765.1 Clostridiales bacterium | reverse complement strand
CATTGTCAGTGAGCTGCCGGATGAGAGAGACATCCTGATTTTTGCCAGGCCCTGCGATATCAATGCCATCCGCAGGCTGGATCAGGTTTTCTTAAAAAACGGAAACGAGCCGGAATATTATTACGCTAGACTACGGGAAAAAGCAAAATTCATCCTGATGGAGTGCAGGGAGAGCTTTGAGACCTGTTTCTGCGTCTCAATGGGTTCAAATATTGCTTCGGATTATGCAGCGGCGGTTAGTTTTGACCCGGAGGGCATGCTGGTTGAAGTGAAGGACGAATCCCTGCTGCCCTTGTTTTCCATGGGAGAAGAGCGGGAATTTACCCCTGATTTTGTGAAAGAGAATAAGAATAAGGTGCAGCTGCCGGATATTCCGGATCGCAGTTATTTGAAAGAGATCATTGATTTGGATTACTGGAATCAGTTTAATGACCGCTGTATCATGTGCGGCGGATGTAATACGGTCTGTCCCACCTGTACCTGTTTTGACACCAATGACATCATATATAATGAGACCAGCCTGGAGGGAGAGCGGAGACGCATGTGGTCCTCCTGTATGCTGTCCACCTACACGGTCATGGCCGGCGGCCACGGAGTGCGGGACAACGCCGGGGCCAACACCAGGTTCAAGACGCTGCATAAGGTGTACGACTATAAGCTGCGTTTCGGTGAGGAGAATATGTGCGTCGGCTGCGGACGCTGTGATATGCGCTGTCCGAAAGATATTCATTTTTCAGAGACCATCAGCGGGCTGGCGAAGGAAGTAGAAGAACTGAAGCGTAAGAGAACAGAAAAATGCTGAGGATATATTGTCAGGACATTATGATACAAATATAAACAGGCTGCGGCAGATGGGTATTTCATTCTGACATGAGATGATAACCAATGAAATAAAATTAGAGGCAGACTAATGTAAAAAACCATCTGTTATGGCTATTTGTGCCGTCAAATGAAAGGCGGCGGAATGGAGACTTTTATGGAGAATATTACTTTGCCATCCCCACACAGAATAATAAAGATAATGCAGGAAACTGTCGCGGAACACACTTTCCGTGTAGAATGGCACGGAACGCCGGTGCAACACGGACAGTTTTTCATGCTTTCTATTCCGAAAGTAGGAGAGGCGCCGATCTCTGTCAGTGCGCAGGGCGACGGATACGTGGAGTTCACAATACGGAAAGTAGGGCGGCTGACCGGAGGACTTTTCGGCTTGCGGGAGGGAGACATGCTCTTTATGCGCGGCCCCTACGGAAATTATTTCCCCATTGACAGCTTTAAGCACAAACATCTTGTGGTTATAGCGGGCGGGACCGGTCTGGCGCCGGTGCGGAGCACCCTCCAGTATTTTTACGATCATCCGGACGAGATTCAGTCTGTTTATGCCATTGCCGGATTCAAGGATATAAACGCGGTTCTGTTTAAGGATGACCTGGCCAAATTCAGCGCGGCACAGAAGTTTCATACATTCTGGTGTCTGGACAATTCGGAGGCGCCGGGATTCCACAAAGGTATGGTTACCCTGTATATACCGGAGGTCCCTTTTGATACGTTCGGGGATGACTATAACGTGATCATCGTCGGCCCGCCGGTCATGTTCAGGTTCGCCGCAAAAGGCTGCATGGACATGGGAGCCACGGAGGAGCATATCTGGGTTTCCTTTGAAAGAAAAATGGCCTGCGCTGTCGGCAAATGCGGCCATTGCAAGATCAATGAGACCTATGTGTGTCTGGAGGGTCCGGTCTTTAACTATACGAAAGGAAAAGAATTGATAGATTAAGACGCAGATTTGTTGTGGGGTGGGATTTGCTGCATTAAAGCGGCAATCCCACCCCTTTTCCGTAGCCGCAGTTGGGGAAGGTGCAGGCAGTGCATCCCAGGCAGAATCCTCCGTTTCCCATGCAGGCGAAATCTTTTTTCTCCATGATGACACCGGCGGCCAGACGGGGCAGCACTATATCGAAAATAGTAGTCTTATTGTACATAACGCATCCGGGGAGACCGCAGACGGGAGTGCCGTTCTCAAAATAGGCCAGCAGGAACATGGCTCCGGGAAGCACCGGGGCGCCGTAGGTGACGATGCGGGCACCGGAGTTTTTGATGGCGCCGGGGGTCTGGTCATCGGGATCCACGCTCATGCCGCCGGTGCAGAGAATGATGTCCAGGCCTTTTTCTTTCATATCCAGAATGGCAGCAGTGATCCTGTCCTTATCATCGTTTAAAGTGATGTGTTCGGCAGTCTCGATACCGTATCGGGACAGTTTTTCCATGACTACGGGGGAGAAGGTGTCCTGAATACGTCCGAAAAACACTTCGTTTCCTGTGGTGATAATTCCTGCTTTTATTTTCCTGTAGGGGAGGATGCGGGTCAGAGGTTTATCACCGGCTGTTTTCTTTGCCAGTTCCATGGTGTCTTTTTTGATGACCAGAGGGATAACCCGGGTACCCAGGAGTTTGTCGCCGGATTTCACCGGAGTGTTGGTGTGGCGGGTGGCTATCATGATCTGTTCGATGCTGTTGATATCCATGAGCCGTCTGACATCAACCTGAAAGAGACCGTCGATGGCGGCGGTCAGTTCAATTTTCCCTTCCCTGGGAGCGGAAGCAGTCATATATTCATTTTGGCAGATATCCCTCAGGATCTCCGCCGCCTCGTCTTCGTGGAGCATGGTGTCGTCCTTCTCCCAGACGTAGAGATGCTCTTTGCCCAGATTTAAGAGAGCGGGGATGTCTTCCTCTGTGACAATATGCCCCTTTCGGAAAGGGGTGTCCTTTACTTCATCTTTGATTATCCTTGTGATGTCGTGGCAGAGGACATGGCCAACTGCCTCGGTTGTCTTGATCAGTTTCATAATAAACCTCCTGTTTAAATTATTTTACTTTCAGTATTGTCAGAGAAATGTTTCTTAAATATGGCATCTGTCGCAGCCTGCACTTCTTTGCGCATGACATAATAATGTCTCAGAAATTCTTTCCCCTCAGCGGTCAGTTCGGAGTAACCTCCGTTCTTCCCTCCGGCCTTTCGGATAAGTATGGGAAATTCGCTCTCCTTCTCCGCTCGTATTATCAGTTTCTGTGCTTTGCTGTAGGACATATGCATTGACTCCGCAGCCATGCGGATGGAGCCGTATTCCTGGGTCTTGCGGAAAAGTTCTGCTGTGCCGGGGCCGAAGAAGTCTTCTTCATTCCGCAGGATCAGTTTTGTTTTGGGTTGGATCATATTTTATAAATTCCTCCATGGTGTTAATGTTTATCAGGGATTTTCTCAGAATGCCAAGTGATAGCTCATCTATAAAAGAGACCTTCGATATCTCAAGGAGATCCCGAAGTCTGTAGTTTCCCTGATAAATCTGTTTGTCTATGTTCGGCAGTATGCTTTTGCGGTAAATACCCGCCGTAGTATAAATCCGTCCGTCTTTGCCTTTCACTAAAAGTGCGTCCACTACGTTTCCGGAACGAGCTGTCAAATCTTCCGGAATATCCTGATGGAAATTATGCCACAGCTTACGGATTTGATTTACATATGCTGCAGACATGAACGGCATATCGCAGGCACAGACAAAACAGCTGTCCTCAGATATCTGATGCAGTACAGCACTGATACCTCCAATAGGGCCGATATGGTTCTCACTATCCACAATACAGGGATATTTCTCCTGCAGCGTTGAATGCGGTGTGTCCTCGGAGAGGGAGAGATACACCGGACCGCAGAGAGACAATTCCCCGGCGATCTTTTCCGCAAAAGCCTTTCCCTCCCAGACCAGTTCTCCCTTTGAGGTGCCCATGCGTGTGCTGTTTCCGCCCATCAACAATACCATGGCGATCTGTTCCATGACTATATATTCCCCTTTAATATGGCATAATCAGCTGAAAAATTCAAATTTAAAATCTGCTTATTTTAATTGGCATAGTTATAAATCTGCTATAGCTTAATTTTTGTGTTCCTCACTAATCAGCAACGGAGTGTTTGTGCAGAGTGAAAAGCAACATAAATTTTACTTTAATTGCTGTGACAGATATCTCAGGATTATCTGTGCAATTCGTTCCGGGTCATTCAAATTAAGAATGGGAACCTGTGTCGGAAATGCAGCTGTTTCTGAAGTGTTCAGGTCAGTGGCGATGCCGACCAGTGTTTTCGGGTCGCAGACCGGCTCAACGGAGTTGCCTTTTCGAACAATCTCGATCTTAGGATAATCTGTCCACTTGAAACCCTCAAGCAGGATCATATCTGCCTCAGGAAACGCATTGATAAGTTCTTTCTCCGTGATTGATTCCTGCCTGATTATCATGGATAGTTCATCAGAGTATATGGCGGTGCCGCAGGCCCCGGAGGAACGGTGTCTGTAGCTGTCGGTTCCGGGTACATCCGGGTCGAAGCCATGGCTGTCATGTTTGATTGCTGCCGTTTTCAGACCCATGCTGTTAAAAATGGGAATGAGTTTGGTGATCATCGTAGTTTTCCCGGAATTCTTTATGCCGGAGATGGCAAATACAGCCGGTTTCTTCCTCTGATTTACAGCCAGGCTGACTTTATCCGGTATTATCCTATGCTGAGCCGGTGAACCGGCTTTTTCCTCAGTGAAAGTTTTGATACTGCCATACTCGGTATGAGATAACAGCAGCACGCTGACCGGATCACCGGCTTTCAATGCAGGTGACCCTGCCGGGATATCAACCAGACAGTTGCAGTGGCGCATGGAAGCCAAGACCCCGGAAGAGTGCTGGACTGCCGTGTCGGATTCCCCGGATGTATTTTGATGAGTGAAGCTGTCAGCAGGATGCGTCTGATCCGGAAGATATATTGTCCCCTCATTATAATATGCTCTGAGGAATCTCCTTCCTTTGCTTGCCCTAGGAAAATCATCACCCATCACGCCTGGTATGCGCTGCATAAGGAAGGAATCGTCGCCGGTCATTTTTGCCAGCATGGGGCGGACCAGCAGCTCCATATTTGCCAGTGCACCGAAGGGATTACCGGAGAGGCTGACAATGGGGATGCCATTATATACGGAAAAAATAGTGGGCATGCCGGGTTTCAGGCGGACGCGCCAGAACAATTTTTTTGCTCCAAGGAGGCGAATGGTGTCGTGAAGAATGTCTTTTTTGCCGACGGATACCCCGCCGGTGGTAAGGATCAGACTTGCGCCCTCACAGGCAGCTGTACGAATCGCGTCAGTCATCTCCTCTGCGTCATCTGTTATGTGACGGCTCCATTTCGGAGTCATGCCAAATTCTGACAGCCTTGAATAGAGCAGGTAGTAGTTGCTGTTGTAAATCTTTCCCGGAGAGAGGGGCTGCCCGGGTTCACATAACTCATCACCTGTGGTGAACAGGGCGATGCGGGGCCTTTCCAAAACAGGCACTTCGGATACACCCATGGCGGCCAGATTGGCAATCTCCACATAGCCCAGCTTTTCTCCTGCTTTAAGCATACAGATTCCCTTTTTGAAATCTTCACCCTGATCACAGTAATTCCCGTGAGCCGGTACCGGAGCATAAATCGCGACAGTCTCCTCACCGTAGTCGGTATCCTCCTGGCGGACACAGCAGTCACAGCCTGCCGGGATGGGAGCTCCGGTCATGATACGGACGGCTTCGCCCTTTTGTACTGTACGCTCAGAGTATTGTCCGGCGTCGATTTCCTCTGTAACTTTTAAAAATGCCGGATTTTCGCAGGATGCTGAGGCTATGTCCTCAGATCGGCAGGCATAGCCATCGATAGGAGAACGGTCAAAAGGTGGATTGTCTATTTCTGAAAACATATCCTGTGCCAGGATTCTTCCTTCAGCGGACAGGAGAGGGACATGTTCTGCGCGTGTGATTCTTTTGGTGTGGCTGAGCGTGATTTCGATGGCTTCTTCCACACTGATGTTTTCCTGATATAGTTTATTTTCCATGTTCCCACCCTTTTTCAGATTATTGCCTGGCACATTCACCTTCGGTTCCCCTGAGAATCCCCAGGCCGTGATACAGATTGGGGAGCAGGAATTCCAGTGCCTCTGTCACTGCTTTGGGACTGCCCGGCAGGTTGACTATCAATGTCTTTTTGCGAATGCCTGAGACGGCTCTGCTGAACATGGCCCGGGGAGTTATGGTCATGGAATAATTTCTTATAGCCTCGGCGATGCCGTTTGCCATGCGGTCACATACTGCAATAGTGGCTTCCGGAGTGATATCGCGCGGAGAAAAACCGGTGCCGCCGGTAGTCAGTATCAGATCCGGCTGCCGCCGGTCTGCCAGACGTATCAGCTCGGCCTCCAAAAGATTCTGATTATCGGGCAGGAGAGATGTCTCCAAAACCTCATACCCTTTTTCCTTTAACAGGCGGACTATAGTCGGTCCGCTTTTATCTTCC
>JAJPYU010000142.1 GCA_021204765.1 Clostridiales bacterium | reverse complement strand
ACGATATGCAGGTCGGCAGGCCAGTTCTTCTTAAAGAGCTCAGAGGAGTCTCCGTCCACATCGTAGCCTATCTTAGTGATATAGTTGGACAGGGCGTCAAGCCAGACATAGACCACATGTCCCGGCGCAAAATCCACCGGAATGCCCCAGGTAAATGAGGTCCTTGACACACAGAGATCCTGAAGACCCGGCAGGAGGAAGTTATTCATCATCTCGTTCTTCCTGGACACGGGCTGTATGAACTCCGGATGGCTGTTTATGTGCTCGATAAGCCTGTCCGCATACTTGCTCATCTTAAAGAAATAGGCCTCCTCCTTCGCCGGAGTGACCTCGCCCCCGCAATCCGGGCATTTGCCGTCCACCAGCTGGGACTCAGTGTAGAAGGACTCGCAGGGCACGCAGTAGAGACCCTCGTAATATCCCTTATAGATATCGCCCTGGTCATACATTTTCTTAAACATCTTCCGGACCTGGCGCTCATGATCCTCATCAGTGGTGCGGACGAAATTATCGTAAGAGGTGTTCATCAGATCCCAGACTTCTTTCACCTGTCCGGCCACATCGTCCACGTACTCTTTGGGTGAAACACCTTTCTCCTGTGCCTTTATCTCTATTTTCTGACCGTGCTCGTCAGTGCCGGTCTGGAAATAGACATCGTAGCCCTGCTGCCTCTTAAAGCGGGCCACGGCGTCAGACAGCACTATCTCGTATGTATTGCCGATATGAGGCTTGCCTGAGGTATAGGCGATAGCTGTAGTCATATAAAACTTCCCTTTACATTTTTCACACATAAACCAAATCTCCTTTTCTAAAACAGATTACTCCCGCGCAATCGCGTAACCAACAATTCCCTCTCCGCGAGCTAAAGCATCCTTGCGGAACACCTCTAATCAAGTAAAAGGCGTGCCGACCCTACTCATCGCATGACCGCAAGGCCGACAGACTGCAATTTACCACTGCGCACCCTGTGCATTTAATAAAAATGCTCCCGTCCCTGTCAGGACGGGAGCTTAATTGATTGTATCACCGAAAAAGGTCATCGTCAATCCGGTTTACTCCTCAGCCTCATTTTCGACAGCATCCTCAGCTGCGTCAACCTCTGCCTCCAGCTCTTCCTCAGTAACCTCGCAGACCGGCTCCTCATATTTGGTGCCGCACTGTGCGCAGAACCTGGTGCCCTCAGGAATCTCCGCACCGCAGTTGGAGCATCTCTTGACACCCTTTACATTATCCTTATTGGATTTGAGCGCCGCCAGCTCCTCAAAAAGAGCCTTAATGGCGGTCACCTGCTCATATGCCGGCTCCGCATCTGTCTTGTGATCCTTGTAATATGCCTTGCCCAGCTCGCGGTATGCCTTGTGGATAGCATTCTCACGGTCACGGATCTCCATGGTGATCTTCGCAGTGTCCCTAAGCTCTTTCGCCTTCGCCACGCCGCCTTTGCCGGCCTCGGTCACTGTGGAACCGATCTTGTTAAAGAAATCTTTTCCTGCCATAATCAAATTTCCTCCTGTATCTTCTTAATGAAATATGAAAGTCGATTGCTATTTCCTCGCGCTTACATATAGCCATTATAACGCAAAGGGCATTTTTCGTGTGTAAAAACTTTATAAAAAAGAGAACCCCGTTTGGTACACTATTGGTACACTATCTTGCTCTCTAACGCTTCAAAATCACGTTAATTTTCTATTGCCAAACAAACTATCGACTGACAAAACTGCTGTCAGTTATAAGACTTTATAACACAAATATGCTTCTTACTTTTCTGATCGTAATTAATTCCAACAAGCAAGATATTGTCTTTATATTCGGTCAGACTCTCCGGGTATTTTCTTGATTCAATCTGAGCTATGGCTCCCTCAGCGCTCTTGTCCCATTTAAGCTCTACAATAATCGCCGGGCGACTGGGAAATCCCTTGCGCGGGACAAACACCATATCCGCAAACCCTTTACCGGCAGGGCACTCCCGAACAAAAGTATAATAATTTCTTGCGCTGTAATATGCCAGGGCGATCACACAGCTCAATGCATTTTCGTCGTTATAATTCAAAATTGAGGTGCTTTCCATATGGACAGCTTCTATCCCCTCCGCAACCGCCTGCTCATCGCCGGCAAGTGTATTCTCAAGCAGCTTCTCCGACACATCTATTGCCTCCATAACAGGCCATCCGCTGGTTCTGACAGCCCTGACAAACTCTCCCCGGACTTCCTCATTAGGAATAGATACAAGGGCATTTTCAGGATCATAAGCCAGATATCCCAGATGCACCAGAAGAGTCAGCACATCGTCTTTTGAAGCAAACGTTGTCATATCATTCTGGAACATCCCGGTGTCGATATGAATCACGCCGCCGCCGAGCATCATAATAATGGCATCTTTCAAGCCATCAAAATTCATGTCGATATACACCCGCAGCGCCTCATAAGTCTCAGTTTTTGTCCAGTAACTGCCAAATCGTCTGCGTCTCATGGCATCCACCACCGATTTCGGGCTGTAGATATGCAATCCATTCTCATACCTGTATCCGTCATACCAAAACCGGGTCTCGGAAAATGACATCTGAAAATCACGGCAGAGATTTTGCACTTCTTCGCCGGTGAACCCGATATACTCCGCAAGTCCATCCGGGTCAGTCATAGAGTATTCATCAAACATATTCAGGGCAGAATGCGTTCCATACTTTTTTATCGGCAAAATCCCGGTCATATACGCCAATTCCACATATGGCTGATCCTTTAACATATCCCTGAGAAAATCCAGATACCCCGATTGGATATCAGTATTTGCCTTCTTTTCCCTGAAAATACAATCCCATTCGTCAATGATAAAGATATACTTATCACCTGTCTTCTCATAAATATTTTCCAGGGCAGAAACAAGCCTTCCATCTCCGGCTTCCATACAGTCTCCGTAGGCTTCCCTCAACTCCTTCGTCAGCTCCGACTCGATCTTTTCCACCAGACCTGATGTACTGCTTTCCCGGCTTAAAAAGCGTTGTGTATTCAGAAAAATGACATTATGCGTATTTAAATGTATACGGAAAGACCCGCATCCGGAAATATTAAGACCGGCAAACATCTTCTCGGAATCACAGCCTTTACTGTAATAGGCAGCCAGCATATGGGCTGTCATGGACTTGCCGAATCGTCTGGGTCTGCTGACACAAAGATTCTTCTGCATGGTTCCGATTATCATGTTCGTATATTCTATTAAACCGGATTTGTCAACATAAATCTGCGAGGAAATTGCTTCATTAAATGCGTCATTTCCTGGATTCAAGTATTTTCCCATGTGTCAGCCTCCTCCCTGTTCAATCATTATTTTATTTTAAACGCACATGTGGTCATCGTCAAGAATTGCTTTCTAAAACAGAGTATACTTGTGTGCACTAAATGAACTTATCTTTCCGAAAAATCATATTGACGACATACCATTAAAGATTCATAATAGCAAGCAAGATAATAAGCAAGTTAACACGCAAGTCGATGAGGAAATATGTGTGATGACCGTCCCTGATAAGCCCCAAAGCAGGAATCAAAGATATTATCGGGTATAAAATTACGGCCCTCTCACAATGGGTACGTGCCGGTGCAGATAGACCGCACCGACATATACCCGTCATCATTTTATCTATACAGTCCTGTCTTTGAAAATCGCACCTAAAACTGTGGCAATGAGCCCCAGCAATACAATCTTAAAAAAATTCCGCATAAGCCTTCCTCCCTTTACAATGCCATCAATCCTACCGCCATGTCATAGTAATACACATGGTCAGCCAGGACTTCCTCGTTCAGTACTGTTTCCCGGTTTACTTCCCTTACCATCTGGGTGAGCCGATACTCATCGGCCATACGCTCACCGGGTACCAGGATCAGCTCATGGACGCTGGAAGGCAAAATATAAAAGTTCCTGCCACCCATAGCCTCATTAAAGAAATCCCGACCTAACAAAAGCCCGGCGTCACCGTAACACTTCTCCCTGTTGGTCAGGACAAGCATCTCCGTCTCCCGCGTAGACCCGGCACATCTCTTCGTTTCGATCTCGTGACAACAAAAAAGGATATATGCTGTCTTTGACAAAATCCCAATCAGTTATGCCGCAAAGTACCCGGAAGCATATCCCGGCATTTTCCTGTCCGGCCTTAATTTCATCAACAATCCGGGGCATAATATCCTCCATGGTCTCTCCACTCCGGGAAGCCGCATAGTACTTTTCGAGGTATATGACAGGTGATATGGGCCGCTCGCCGTCCTTCAGCACACATATTCCGATCCGCTTCTGGCCGTTTCCTATAAGGACTTCCTGGGCATAGACACGGTACCCGCTTCCAAAAGTCCCTGTCAACTTATCCTTTATGGTTTCAGTAAATTCTTTATAATTCATTAGTGAAGTATCGCATTCAGGGCCAATAAAAGAGCGGTTTGGCGAAAATGTGGAACCGCTCTGAATGTGATTCTTCAAAATTGTACCAAGACGCGGATACTCCGCGAAGATATATGGGGATTGAATTACTTACCACTTGCTCCTTGAAAGATAAATAGCTCATTTACTGAGGACATCTGCCAGCTCTTTCGTATTGCCTGTCATATTTCAGGACATGGCACTAAAGCCTTCTTCCGGAGGCTTTTTAAAAATATTCAGTTGCAGGCATTCAATTCCGCAGAGGATATACCCTCCCTGCATGCTGCATGCCACGGCATCCACATACAGGGCAGATTGTGACATCGTGTTTCCAGAGCCGCATAAGGACTTCATCCATTGAAAGCCCTTTGAGCATGGATTTATACCGCTGGTGCCCCTGCAGACGGAAGATGAGCTCCAGGTTTTTCTTCTTGCTGCGGTTGCAGAGAAATCCGTAGTAGCGTATCTTTTGGAAACCGTATGGGAGCACATGCATCATGAAACGGCGGATAAACTCTTTGTTGGAGAGTGTAATCTCCTTTTTGGCAGAGCCATTTCTGTAATCTTTCGCCGTAAATGTGACTGAATCCTCCGTGACATTTATGATGCGGGCGTTTGAGATGGCTATACAGTGGGTATAGCGTCCAAGGTAGTCAATGGCGTTGCCGAAGCCGTTGAATGTATCACGAATGTCAGGGCTCCATTCCTTATGGTAAAGCGAGTCCCTGAACTCATCCCACTCATACCGGTTGCGCAGTTTCCCGCACGATCCGTATAAGGAGAGTTTTCCCGACTGATAAAGGGAATCAGTGGCGGCAAGGAGCTTCCCGCGGAACTTTTTTGCGAGTGCCCTTGCCGGGAGGAAGAAATGCTTCCCGCAGGTTTTAAGCTTCCCGTCAGCCGACAGTCCGGTGCCGGAGATGATGCAGTGGATGTGGGGATGGTAGTTAAGTTCCTGGCCCCATGTGTGGAGCACCTGTATGATGCCCGGGGTTGCCCCGAGAAACTTCGGGTTGGAGGAAAGTTCAAGTAGTGTCTCCGCCGCGCACCTGTGTATGGCGGAATACATTTCCCGCTGGTTCGCGTAGATTATGGGATTGAGTTGTGCCGGGACGGTGAACACCACATGGAAATAAGGCCCGTCTATCACCTCGGAGCGGCGTTTGTCTACCCACAGCTCATTGAGGACGGCCTGACAGTTTGGACAGTTGCGGTTTCTGCATGAGTTGTTGTGGATCTCAATATGGCCGCATTCCTTGCAGACGCTGATGCTGTATCCGAGTTTTCCGGACTTGCAGTCCATGATGGACTGGGCCGCCTGCCACTGGACCTCTGATGGCTCATGGGAGGAGCAGTACTCCTCCCAGCCAAAGCCGAACACTTCCTGGATCTTAGTCAACGCGGCCACCTCCCATCAGGTCAAAAGGGCTCACCGCGTTTCCGGTGCCGTTGGCGGCCAGGTGGACATAGATTGTGGTGGAATTCAGGGAGTGACGGGTTTATACTGTTCCTAGTAAAAAATGGTTTTCCCCACATTCTCGCTGAGCCAGCGGTTGATCATCTCATCTGAGGACAGATACGACCGTCCCACCTTAACCACGGGTAAAACGCCGGCATTGAGAAGCTGCTGGAGCTTGGTGTGTCCGAAAGGGAAAATCTCAAGCAGGTCTTTCTTGGAATATATGGAAAGGCCGCTTTTCCTGACAGATTCGTCTGAATTGTTCATGGCTGACCTCCTTGTTTCAAACCTATAGTCTCTCGGAATCTCTAAGCCCCATTCCATGAGGCTTTTGAAACTATTTTTTATAGCTGGTATACTCACGATTCCCAGAGCATATATTTACTCGGGAATTGCTGTCTTTTAAAATAGTAGCACACTTGTTCGTAAATATTTATAATTATAATTATCATATTTTTTATGGTGAATTTTAAAACTAAACCCAGTATGCAAGGG
>JAJPYU010000034.1 GCA_021204765.1 Clostridiales bacterium | reverse complement strand
AAACCCCATTTGATATACGCTGTAAGCCGGGTGATGGGGGGTCACCGGCTCATTGTCACTTTCTCAGAGCAGCGGGCGAGGGAGATTGTCGAGGCTTATCGCTTCTTTGAACCCTCTGTCAGGTATTTCCCGGCAAAGGACATACTGTTCTACCAGTCAGACATTCGCGGCAATGCCATTACCAGGGAGAGAATGGCGGTGTACAGGGCTCTGGCTGAGGAGAAATGCCCGGTGGTGGTCACCACTTTTGACGCCCTGATGGACAGGCTGATACCGCCGTCAGCCCTTATGGGCTGCCGCATGGATCTGGCCGTCGGTGAGAGCGCGGATCCGGAAGATATCAGAGGGCGCCTGGCGGCCATGGGGTACGCATACGCCGGACAGACGGAGGAGCCGGGAGAGTTCTCTGCCCGGGGCGGCATATTGGACATTTTCCCATTGACGGAGGAAGTGCCATACAGGATCGAGTTCTGGGGGGATGAGATAGACTCGATCAGGAGCTTTTCCCCGGAGAGCCAGCGCTCTATTGAAAATGCGGAGAGCCTTGTAATATATCCTGCTTCAGAGATGGTTCTTTCCCGGGCCCGGATGAAAAAGGGCCTTGATGCCATAGCCGCTGACGCCGGCAGGCTGCAGAAAAAGTATCGTGACGGGATGCGCACCGAGGAGGCTGCGCGAATCTGCCATCTGGCGGAGGGAGTGAGGGAGGAGCTCACCCAGTTCTCAGACCTGCGGCAGGCAGAGGGGTTCCTTCCATATTTCTATGAGGATACAGTGGATTTTGTGGAATATTTTTCCCAATCAGGAAAGGCATGGGGGACAGTGTTTATCGACGAGGCTGCCCGCTGTCTGGACATGGGCCGGGCTGTGGAGGAAGAGTACCGCTCAGGCATGGAACAGCGTCTCACAAAAGGCTATATCCTGCCCCGTCAGGCCGACATGATCATCCCGGCCGATGAGGCGGCGGCAAAGCTGGGAAAAAGGCGCGGAGTGATAGTTTCCTCCCTGGAGTCAAAAAATGCGGGATTTTCCCCGAAAAAAAGCTTTTATTTTACCGTAAGATCCGTAAATGCCTATAATGGCAGTTTTGAGCTGCTTGTAAAGGACCTGAAACATTACAAGCGGGAAAAGTATGCTGTCATACTGCTGTCCGCCTCGCGTACCAGGGCGAGACGCCTGGCCGGTGACCTGTTTAATGAGGGGCTCACCGCTTTTTACAGCGAAGATACTGACAGGGTCGTGCAGTCCGGAGAGGTAATGGTGCTTTACGGAGCCCTGAAAAAGGGGTTTGCCTATCCGGATCTCCGCTTTGTGGTGCTGACGGAGGAGGACATTTTCGGGGTTGAAAAGAAAAAGCGGCCGAAGAAGAGATCACGGAGCGGGCTTACCAGCTTCGATCAGCTATCCCCCGGGGACTATGTGATCCACGAGAGCCACGGCCTGGGGATATTCAGGGGCATAGAGAAGGTGGAGGTCAATCATACGCTCCGCGACTTCATGAAGATAGAGTACGGCGATGGAGGGAATCTCTATGTACCGGCCACCCAGCTGGATATGATACAGAAGTACTCCGGTGCGGATGACCGCAAACCGAAGCTTAACAGGCTGGGCGGACAGGAGTGGAAGAAGACTACGGGCCGGGTGAAAAAGTCAGTGCAGGCAGTGGCCGGGGATCTGGTGGATCTCTACGCTGCCCGGCAGAGCCTCAAAGGCTTTTGCTATGGTGAGGATACCATCTGGCAGCGTGAGTTTGAGGAAATGTTCCCCTACGAGGAGACTGATGACCAGCTGCGGGCCATAGCCGACGTGAAAGCTGACATGGAGAGTGACAGGATAATGGACAGGCTCATCTGCGGGGACGTGGGCTTCGGCAAGACTGAGGTGGCTATGAGGGCGGCCTTTAAGGCAGTCCAGGAGAACAGGCAGGTAGCTTATCTGGTGCCTACCACCATCCTGGCCCAGCAGCATTATAATAATTTCGTGGAGCGCTTAAAGAGTTTCCCCGTAAATGTAGAGCTGCTTTGCCGTTTCAGGACTTCTGCCCAGATAAAAGAGACATTAAAACGTATGCGTGAGGGCCTTACGGATATAGTCATCGGCACTCACAGGCTGCTCTCAAAGGATGTGGGATTTAAGGATCTGGGACTGCTCATAATTGACGAGGAGCAGCGCTTCGGCGTGAGCCACAAGGAGAAGATAAAGCAGATGAAAAAAAACGTGGATGTCCTCTCCCTGACTGCCACGCCTATCCCCAGGACCCTGCACATGAGCCTGGTGGGGATAAGGGATATGAGTGTATTGGAAGAACCGCCCCAGGATCGTCTGCCTATCCAGACTTATATAATGGAATACAATGAGGAGATGGTCAGGGAGGCCATAGAGCGTGAGCTTGCCAGAGGCGGTCAGGTATACTATGTCTATAATCGTGTCAGGACCATAGCTGAGATGACGGCCCGGGTGGCGGCACTGGTGCCCTCTGCCACCGTGGCCTTTGCCCACGGCCAGATGAGCGAGAGGGAGTTGGAGAATGTGATGTACCGTTTTATTAACGGAGAGATAGACGTGCTGGTCTCCACCACCATCATTGAGACAGGGATGGATATTCCCAATGTGAATACCATGGTGGTCCACGATGCCGACAATATGGGACTGGCCCAGCTTTACCAGCTGCGGGGCCGTATAGGCCGTTCTAACCGCACAGCCTACGCTTTCTTCATGTACAGGAGGGACAGGATGCTTAAGGAAGTGGCAGAGAAGAGGCTGGCGGCCATCAGGGAATTTACCGAGCTGGGCAGCGGTATCCGTATAGCCATGAAGGATCTGGAGATCCGGGGTGCCGGGAATCTCCTGGGCGAGGAGCAGCACGGCCATATGGAGGCAGTGGGATACGAGCTCTACTGCAAGATGCTGGATGCCGCCGTGAAAGAGGCGAGGGGCCAGACCGACAGCGAAGCCTTTGATACTGCCATTGACCTGAATATAGATGCCTGGATTCCGCCGGATTACATAGAAAATGAATTCCAGAAACTGGATATCTATAAGAGGATAGCTGCCATCCGCACAATAGAGGAGAAGGACGAGATGACTGATGAGCTTACAGATCGTTTTGGCGAGCCGCCCAGGTCAGTGGTAAATCTATTGACAGTGTCCCGGATACGGGAGGCCGCCCACGAGGTATATATAACAGAGATCCGGGAGAGCTCAGAGGAGATCCGCTTCTTCTTATATGAGAGAGCCCGGATTGACCCGGCCGGGATCCCTGAGTTGATAAATCACGTAGGAAAGGGGCTCTCATTCTCCGCGGACCTAAACCGCCCGTCATTTATCTATAGGAAACAGAAGGGCGACGGGGCTGTGACAGAGACTGTGCAGCGTATTATTGCGGCGATGAAAGACATTTGCCTGTGAATGGTAACAACACGCCAGCCCGGTGGGGGCTAAAGTGGGGCTTGAAGTTAAAGAAAAAAGACTGTATAATATCACACAGTATGCGATTTTTAAATCTTTGAAGATTACAGGAGGCCGGGATGAAATATAAGAAATTCACATCACTTCTTGTGGCGGGAGCCGCGGCTGCTTCCATGATGCTGGGAGGATGCGGCAGCAGGATCAGTTCTACTGAGGTCGGAGCCACCATCGGCGGTCAGGATATTTCCCTGGGATATATGAATTTCATGGCTCACTATACCCAGATGAATTATGACACCATCTTTGCGTCATACTATGGTGATGATTACTGGACCAGTGAGGATTATGCTGACGATGACGGCAATACTATGGAGGCTTCCGTGAAAGATTCCGTCCTGGATGATATAGAGCAGGACTATCTGATGGAGGCTCATATGGAGGATTACGGGGTTGTGGTCGATGATGATACCCTGGCGGATATCCAGGCTGCGGCGGAACAGTTCATGTCGGACAATACCGATAAGGCCATAAAGTCCATGGGTGCCACCCAGGAGTATGTGGAGGACATGCTTTACTACCGCACAGTCGCAAGCCTCATGGAGGATGCCATAAAGGGTGAGGTGGGAGACGACCTGGATATAGCGGATTACGCCCGCAGGACTTTCAGCTATGTGGAGATAGATATGGAAGGCTACACCGATGAGGATGGCAATTACGTCGAATATAATGATACCCAGAAAGGAAATCTGGGGACACAGGCATCGCTTTTGGCCGATAAGGCAGCCGATGATTTTGACGGCACCATGGATGAATATGATTACACAGTGGAAAGCTACTCCTACGGTGAGGATGAGGAGGATTTTGACGAGGCTGTCATAGCAGTGGCTGACACCCTGAGCGAGGGTGAAGTCTCGGGAGCTATAGAGGGAGATGATGCCTGGTATATCATCCGACTGGACAGCGAGAATGATGAGGATGCCGCCGAGTCTGCCATGGAGGATGCGGCTTCCGATATGAAGAGCGACCATTACGATGAGGTGCTTGAAGGATACCAGGATGAGTCTGATTTCACGGTAGACGAGGATGCCTGGGCCAAGGTACATTTCACTGAGATTTATGAAATAGACTACGGTACTGACGACGACGAGGAGTAATTACTGTTTTTCACAGAGGCAAAAAATGGATCAGTATGTGATAAGAGGCGGCATCCCGCTTCACGGTGAAGTGGAGATCGGAGGTGCCAAGAACGCAGCTCTCGCCATCCTGGCGGCGGCCGTCATGGCGGATGAGACCATCACAATTGAAAATCTGCCCAATGTGCGGGATATAAATGTCATGCTCCAGGCCATAGAGAATATCGGGGCGAAGGTGGATCGGGTGGATCTCCACACGGTGAAGATAAACGGCAGGCCCATTCACGGCTGTACCGTTGACAATGAGTATATCCGCAGGATACGGGCTTCATACTATCTTCTGGGTGCCCTGATAGGGAAATATAAATGCGCCGAGGTAGCCCTCCCCGGGGGCTGTGCCATAGGCAGCAGGCCCATAGATCTCCATTTAAAGGGTTTCCGTGCCCTGGGTGCCGACGTGCGGGTTCTCCGCGGCATGGTAGTGGCGAAAGCGGATACTCTTGTGGGCAGGCATATATATCTGGACAAGGTATCAGTGGGAGCTACCATAAATATCATGATGGCGGCGTCAATGGCCGAGGGCAAGACTACCATTGAGAATGCAGCCAAGGAGCCCCACGTCGTAGACGTCGCGAACTTCCTTAACTGCATGGGAGCCAATATCCGCGGGGCCGGCACTGATGTCATCCGCATAAGGGGAGTGCAGCATTTCCATGCGGCTGTTTATTCCATTATTCCGGATCAGATAGAGGCTGGGACTTTCCTCTTCGCCGCAGCGGCCACAGGCGGCGACGTTACAGTGAGAAATGTGATCCCTAAGCATTTGGAGGCCACCATAGCCAAGCTCTTAGATGCGGGCTGCCGTGTGGATGAGTTCGATGATGCGGTAAGAGTAAGCGCCAGGGGACCGCTGCACAGCGCCCACGTGACCACTCTTCCCTATCCCGGATTTCCCACGGACATGCAGCCCCAGATGACAGTGGTACTGGGACTGGCTGACGGCACCAGCACAGTCACGGAGAGCATTTTTGAGAACCGTTTTAAATACGTGGATGAGCTGGCGAAGATGGGAGCCACGATAAAAGTCGAGGGAAATATTGCCATCATCTATGGTATTGACCGCTATCAGGGCGCCAGGGTGTGCGCCCCGGATCTCCGGGCCGGAGCCGCTCTCGTCATAGCCGGCCTGGCCGCAGAGGGCATTACCATAGTTGATGATATTTATTACATAGAGAGAGGATACGAAGCTTTCGATGAGAAGTTTCGGAGCCTCGGAGGAGAGATAGAGAGAGTAAGCTCAGCAAAGGAAATCCAGAAATTCAAATTAAAAATTGTCTCCTGAAACCAGCAGGGGACAAAAGACAAAGGAGAGAAAACTATGATGGAAAAATTACTGTTCACCTCAGAGTCCGTGACAGAAGGGCATCCCGATAAGGTCTGTGATGCCGTATCCGATGCTATCCTGGACGCCTGCATGGCTCAGGATCCCATGAGCCGTGTGGCCTGTGAGACAGCCACCTGCACCGGCTTCGTCTTAGTCACCGGCGAGATCACCACCAAGGCGCAGCTGGACTTCCAGTCTATCGTCAGGGATACGGTAAATGAGATCGGCTATGACGATGCCAGGACCGGCTTCGACGGCCATACCTGCGCGGTCTTTGTAGCCCTGGACCAGCAGTCCCCGGATATTGCCATGGGCGTGGACAAGGCTCTCGAGGCAAAAGAAGGCAGCCTCACAGATGATCTGGACACCGGAGCAGGCGACCAGGGAATGATGTTCGGCTACGCCACCAATGAGACCCCCGAATATATGCCTTACCCCATAGATCTGGCCCATAAGCTGGCTTA
>JAJPYU010000247.1 GCA_021204765.1 Clostridiales bacterium | reverse complement strand
CCCGGATCCTTTATCCCGGCAAAGCCGGGCTCCCCAAAGGAGAATATCCTGCCCAGAGCATCAGCTGTCTGACCCTGCGCCCGGCGAATCTCCTCCAAATCCGTCATGGGCCTGATCCCAAAACAGAGCTCTTTCCCGGCCTCGGACGTCGCCTGCCCCGCCAGCAGGGAAGTAATCTTATCATATTCAAGTATACGCAGTGCACGTTGATTCATTGTCGCCCTCACATCTCATAATCATGATCATTATATCAAAAATCCTGACAGGGGGCAATTATCGGTTGCACGTATAAGATTAAATTAGTATAATCTTAGTGTTAATAAAAAATATGCAATACTTGTATTTAAAAACAAAGAAATGGTTGGCTGTTGCCAAAATGCCTGGCGGTGTACGAGTCAGAAACCAGATTTCACAAGACATTTGCCTGTTTTGTGAAATCCTGCTATGTTTTTCTTATGAGTACACCTCATAAACTTATAAAGAAAGGGAATCATTATGAAGTATATTGACACACTGCGCGAAGGCGAGCGCGTTTCCGAGGTCTATCTCTGCCGCAGCAGGCAGACTTTCCTCACCAAAGCGGGTAAACCCTATGAATCCCTGGTCCTCCAGGACAAGTCCGGTTCCATAGACGCGAAGATCTGGGACGTGAATTCCGGCGGCATCGACGAATTCGAGTCCCTGGATTACGTATACATCACCGGCGATGTCACCAGCTTCCAGGGCAAGCCCCAGCTGAATGTGAAGCGGGCGAAGAAGGCGGGTCCCGACACGGTGAATGCCATGGATTACATGCCTGTCAGCGAGCACGACATCCCGGAGATGTATGGGGAGCTCACCGGCTTTATCGACAAGATAAAAAATCACTATTTAAAGGAACTGGCGCAGTCTTTCTTTGGCGACGAGGATTTTGCCAGGAAGTTCCAATTCCAGTCGGCGGCCAAGTCCGTTCACCACGGCTTCGTGGGAGGCCTGACAGAGCACACCCTGAACGTGACCGGGACCTGCTATTTTTTATGTAAACAGTATCCCATTTTAAATCGCGATCTGCTCCTTGCGGCAGCCATGTTCCACGATATAGGAAAGCTCGAGGAACTGGCCCCTTTCCCGGCCAATGACTATACAGACGACGGACAGCTTATCGGACACATAGTCCTGGGAGCCATGAAGATAAAGAAGCATATTGAGACCATTGAGGGATTTCCGGAGCAGCTGGCCTCCGAGCTCATCCACTGTATACTGTCCCATCATGGGGAGCTGGAGTTCGGTTCGCCCAAAAAGCCGGCTCTGGCTGAGGCTGTGGCCCTGAGCTTTGCCGACAATGTAGATGCCAAGATGGAGACTATGAAGGAGGCCCTGGCGGCGGAGCCGGAGGGCAGCACCAAATGGCAGGGATACAACCGTTATCTTGAGTCCAATATACGCAGGACCGGAAAGCCGGAGGATTAGCTGTCGTTGCATTTCAGGCATCAGTTGGCTGATGTCTGAAATGTAATCGTGAAATTGTGCGGGAGAGGGTTCTGTGAAAAAGAACGACGAGTTTATCATTAAAATAGAAGATATGTCCGTGGATGGGTTGGGCATAGGCAGATATGAGGGCATGACCTTTTTCGTGAAGGATGCCCTCATCGGCGATATAGCAAGAGTGGGCGTGACTAAATTAAAAAAGACCTACGGCTATGCCAGGGTCATAGAGCTTATCCGGCCTTCTCCGGATCGCGGCGAACCGCCCTGCCCCATACACCGCCGGTGCGGCGGCTGCCAGATACAGGCCCTTTCTTACAGCAAGCAGCTGGAATTCAAGCAGAAAAAGGTTGAGAATGATTTGCGGCGAATCGGAGGCTTTGAGGAAATCCCCATAGAGCCCATAGTCGGAATGAAGGATCCTTTTCATTATCGGAATAAAGCTCAGTTCCCGGTTGGAACTGATAAGGATGGTCATATCATTGCAGGATTCTACGCGGGAAGGACACATAGCATTATTCCCACTGGAGACTGTGTTGTGGGCGTGCCGGTGAACAGGGAAATTCTGGATGTCGTTATCAGCTTCATGGAGGAGCATCATATAAGCACCTACAATGAGGAGACGGGTGAGGGACTGGTACGCCATGTATTGATACGTTATGGCTTCAGTACAAAAGAGATACTCGTCTGCCTCGTCATAAACGGTCAGGGATTTCCCGGCGAAGATGAACTGGCTGAAAGACTTTGGAAAATCCCCGGTATGACCAGCTTTTCCGTAAATATAAATCAGCGTCAGGATAATGTGATATTAGGCGATGAGACCCGCTTTATCCGTGGAAAGGAGTATATCACGGATTATATCGGGGAGGTGAAATTCCAAATCTCCCCGGAATCCTTCTATCAGGTCAATCCGGTTCAGACTAAGGTGATGTATGACCTGGCTCTGGACTATGCAGGCCTCAGCGGCAGTGAGACAGTCTGGGATCTCTACTGTGGCATAGGGACCATCTCTCTGTTCATGGCAAAAAAGGCGGGATGGGTATACGGCGTGGAGACAGTGCCCCAGGCTGTGGCCGATGCCGGGAGGAACGCAAAGATCAATGGGATTAAAAATGTGGAATTCATCCGGGGCAAGGCAGAGGAGGTATTGCCGGAGTTTTGCGGACAGCAGCCAGGTGGGGACGGAAGCGGAAAGCGTGGCAGCGGTAGTGAAGCCCATGTGCAGAAAGTATTGGACAGGAATAGCAGAATGGCCCGGCCTGACGTCGTGGTGGTGGATCCTCCCCGCAAGGGCTGTGATGAGAGGCTGCTGGAGACGATCATAGAGGCCGCACCGGACAGGATAGTCTATGTCAGCTGCAATCCCTCGACCCTGGCGCGAGACCTCAGAATTCTCTGTGACGGCGGATATGAGCTGAAAAAAGTCTCCCCGGTTGACAATTTCCCGCAAACTGTTCACGTCGAAACGGTAGTATTGATGTCCCGCGTCAGCAATGAGCCATGAAAAGACAGGGAGTGAACAGTCATGGAAATCTGTCTATTTCGTGATGTCTCCGTAACAGTCCGGCCTGCGGTCCCTGAAAAGCCCCCAAAAAAGGCGTTCCCTGTCAAGTTCATCCAGGTCAAACTCAGCGGTTAATATCTCCTCACCGCTCTTTTCGGCAGATGCGATGATCTCGCCGGTCGGACCCGCTATAAAGCTTGATCCGTAAAAATCCAGTGAAGAACTCTGCCCTCCGTTTTCGGCGCAGGGAGTCACCTCCTCCCGCCCGAAACGGTTTGCTGCGGCTATGGGAACAAGGTTTGCCGCGGCATGGCCCTGCATGACCCTCCTCCAGTGCTCAGACGAGTCGCAGCCCAATATGGGCTCGGAACCTATGGCCGTGGGGAAAAGAATGACCTCGGCTCCGGCAAGCGCCAGGCAGCGGGCAGTCTCCGGGAACCACTGATCCCAGCAGATACCTACTCCGACCTTTCCGAAGGTCGTATCCCACACTTTAAAACCGGTATTTCCCGGCGTAAAATAAAATTTCTCCTGGTAATAATGATCGTCAGGGATATGGGTCTTTCTGTATACCCCGAGGAGTTTTCCGCAGTCAAGCACCGCGGCGCTGTTGTAAAGGACATTGCCGTCGCGCTCATAAAAGCTGACCGGAAGCACTATGTTAAGCTCCTCTGTCAGCGGCAGAAAATATCTCACCGCGTCGTTTTCCGTAACCGGCTTCGCGAAGCTGTAATACTCATACCGGCGTTCCTGGCAGAAATATTTGCGCTCAAAAAGCTCAGGGAGAAGGACGATATTCGCTCCTTTTGCGGCGGCACTTAAGACCAGCTCCCCGGCTTTTTTTATGTTTTCCTGTGTTGATCCACCGCACTGCATCTGGACGGCGGAGACGGTGACTTTTCTCATACGGTCTCCTCTCACATATTTTCAGGACTGCGAAAGCACGAGGTGCGAAACAACAAAAAGATATCGTACTTTTGACCCCCGGCATCATAGTTTATATAATCTGTGTGGTTTTCACGCCATCGGGATCTGCTGGGTTATGCAGTGTATATTTCCGCCTCCCAGAAGTATGTCCCGGGCTTCGATCGGATAAATTCTGCGTTCAGGAAACAGTCCTTTCAGGATCTTTACGGCAGCTGCATCGTTTGCGTCCCCGAACTGGGGCACCAGCACTCCCCCGTTGGTTATATAAAAATTTACGTAGCTCGCGGCCAGGTGCTCCCCGGCGCGGCGCACATCCTCGCCCTCCTCAAAGACATATCCCGGCAGATCGCTTTCTGTTACCGTGACCGGGATCACAGGAATGGGAAGTTTGTGCACAATGATTTTTCTTCCCCGGGCGTCGCACTCACTCTCCAGGGTCTCGAGGCAGGCGAGACTCATTTCATACTGGGGATCGGATTTGTCGTCGGTCCATGCCAGGACAGCCTCCCCGGGCTTCACAAAGGCGCAGATGTTGTCCACGTGTTCGTTGGTTTCGTCGTTGTAAATCCCCCGGGGAAGCCAGATCACTTTTTTGCCTCCCAGCAGCGAACAGAGAGTATGCTCTATCTCTTTCTTTGTCATAGAGGCGTTCCTGCCTGGGCTTAGCAGGCATGACTCTGTGGTGATGATCGTTCCCTCGCCGTCGCTGTGTATTGATCCGCCCTCCAGTATGAAGGGATGAGCGTCATAACAGGGCAGATCAAGGGCCCCGCAAAACCGTGAGGCGACTTTATCATCCCGCTCCCAGTGGGCATAGAGACCGTCTGTATCCCCTCCCCAGGCATTAAATGCCCAGTCTATTCCGAGGATCTTTTTTTCATATTTTTCTTTATGATCGCCTCTTTCCGGATCCGTGCAGGGGGCCTTATCCCTCACCACAAATGTCGGCCCGACATCCCTGGCCCAGGCGTCGTCGCTCTCAATATTAAGCAGGTGGACACCCCGGGGCGCCATAGACCGCGCCTCCTCCATGTGTTCACCATCGGCCAGAAGCCAGACTTCTTCGCTTTCTGCGATTGCCTCCATCACCTGACAGAAGGCCCGTTTCGCGGCAGCTCCCCCATAAGGCCAGCTCCCCGGCCGGACCGGCCAGATGAGCATTGTCCCCGCGTGGGGTTCGAATTCCCCGGGCATTCTCCACCCGGAAAGGTCCTGCCTTTTATCCACTGTTAAAGCTCCTTAAACATATACTGAATCACAAACATCACAGGCGCCCCTTAAAATCCCCGTACCCGAAACTTTTTATGAGGCGGCAGTTCCCGCTTTTTTCCAGGATATAGATGAACGGGAGGGGAACGCCGTTAAACGTATTGTTCTTTACCATGGAATAAATGGCCATGTCCTCAAACACGAGACGGTTCCCGACCGAAAGCGGTTCGTCAAAGCTGTAATCCCCGATAATGTCACCCGCCAGGCAGGTATTCCCGGCAAGCCGGTAAGTGTACGGCTTAATCCCCGGCTGGGCACTGTCGCGAAGAGGAGGGCGGTAGGGCATCTCCAGCACATCCGGCATATGGCAGGCCGCGCTGGCGTCCAGCACAGCGTTTTCCACGCCGGAATTTTTCACAAGATCCAACACCTCCGTGACCAGGTATCCGGCGTTTAACGCCACGGCCTCGCCCGGTTCCAGATAGATTTCAGCGCCGTAAGCATCCCGCATATGAAGTATGCAGCGCTCAAGCCGTTCAATATCGTAGCCCTCCCGGGTGATATGGTGTCCTCCCCCGAAATTTATCCATTTTACACGCCTTAAAAGCCCGGAGAATTTTTCCTCCACCACCTCAAGGGTCGCCTCCAGGGCATCGGAATCCTGCTCGCAGAGGGTGTGAAAATGCAGCCCCTCTATGCCATCCAGATCGGCTCCGACCAGGTCTTCGGCTGTCACTCCCAGGCGGCTTCCCGGCATACAGGGATCGTAGACTGCGTGATCCTGGGTCGAGAATTCAGGGTTTACGCGCAGTCCCGCGCTCCTTCCGAAGCCTAAACACCGGTCCCTGTATCTGTAAAACTGACTCAGGGAATTAAAAACGATGTGGTCGCACAGGGTGGCGATCTCATCAAATTCCTCATCTTTGTAGGCCGGGGAAAAAATATGGTTTTCCTTTCCCATCTCCTCCTTTGAAAGCCGTGCCTCATAGAGACCGCTGGCCGTCGTACCGGAAAGGTATTTTCCGATTAGCGGATAGATACTGTATGCGGAGAATGCTTTCTGGGCCAGCAGAATTCTGCATCCGGTCCGCTCCATAACACCTGCGAGGATCCGGCAGTTTCTCTCAACGGCGGACTCGTCTATCACATAGCAGGGGGTCTTTAAGGAATCAAAATTTTTTATATGGCAGTTTGCAGCTGATGATCTTTTCATATTTAAACGCGATAACTGTCGCAGCTTATGTTAAAAAACTGTTTCCTTCTGACATTTATGCCTCGTATGCTTTTTACCCGACAGTCTGCGG
>JAJPYU010000199.1 GCA_021204765.1 Clostridiales bacterium | reverse complement strand
TCTTGGTAAGTAGAGAGGGGGTTCATTATGCCGGTTTTGAAAGAAAATTACGATGTCTGCGTAGTCGGGGCGGGACATGCCGGCTGCGAGGCGGCTTTGGCCTGCGCCAGGCTGGGTCTTGATACCATTCTTTTTACTATCAGTATGGAGAGTATCGCCATGATGCCCTGCAATCCCAATATCGGAGGCAGCTCCAAGGGTCATCTGGTCAGGGAGGTGGATGCTCTGGGCGGAGAGATGGGAATAAATATTGACCATACTTTTATCCAGTCAAAGATGCTCAATAAATCTAAAGGACCCGCAGTCCATTCTCTCAGAGCTCAGGCGGATAAGATAGAGTACACGGGCAGAATGAGACAAGTGCTGCAGAGTACGGATAATCTGACTCTCAGGCAGGCAGAAGTGGCCGAACTTATTGTCGTGGATCATGTGATACGGGGACTTAAGACCGTTTCCGGAGCAGAGTACAGCTGCAAGGCTGTGGTGCTTTGCACGGGTACATATCTCAGGGCCAAATGCCTCTACGGAAATGTGGTAAATCATACCGGGCCAAATGGGCTTCAGGCGGCTGACCATCTGACGGATTCCCTGAAAGCCAATGGGATAAAGATGTATCGCTTTAAGACCGGGACTCCGGCCAGGATAGACGGGCGTTTTGTTGATTATTCGAAGATGCAGGAGCAGTTCGGGGATAAGAGGGTGGTGCCTTTCTCCTTTACCACAGACCCTGAGTCAGTGCAGATAGATCAGGTCAGTTGCTGGCTCACCTATACTAATGAGAATACTCATGAGATAATCAGGGATAATCTGGACAGATCTCCCCTTTTTTCCGGTGCCATAGAGGGAACCGGACCCAGATATTGCCCTTCCATAGAGGATAAGGTGGTGAGGTTTGCCGATAAGGACAGGCATCAGGTTTTCCTGGAACCGGAGGGCAATCACACCAATGAGATGTATATTGGAGGCATGTCCAGTTCCCTGCCGGAGGATGTCCAGTACGCCATGTACCGGACGGTGCCGGGACTGGAAAATGCACGGATTGTGAGAAATGCCTATGCCATAGAATATGACTGTATAGATTCCAGGCAGCTGAAGCCTTCACTTGAGTTTAAAGATATAGACGGCCTGTTCAGCGGAGGCCAGTTTAACGGCAGTTCAGGCTATGAGGAAGCGGCGGCTCAGGGGCTTATCGCCGGGATAAACGCCGCTATGAAAATACAGTGCCGGGAGCCGCTTATACTGGATCGATCGGAGGCCTACATCGGTGTGCTCATAGATGATCTGGTGACTAAGGAGAATCTGGAACCCTATCGCATGATGACTTCCCGGGCTGAATACCGTCTGCTCTTAAGACAAGATAACGCAGACCTGCGGCTTACGGAAAAAGGCTATCAGGTCGGCCTGATTTCTAAAGAACGCTATGAGTATGTGAAGAAAAAAGAGCGGTTAATTGGGGATGAGATTTCCAGGGTAAAAAAAGTGCATCTGGGTGCTACTGCACCGGTACAGAAATTGCTGAGTTCTTATGGAAGCCGGGAGCTTGCCAGCGGAATTTCGCTGGCAGAACTTATACGGCGTCCCGAGTTGGATTATGATAAGCTGGCGCCTGTGGATAAAGACAGACCGGATCTTTCCACAGACGTCCGTGAGCAGGTCAATATTTATATAAAGTATGAGGGATACATTACCCGACAGATGAAGCAGGTAAAGCAGTTTAAGCGTCAGGAAGCGAAGAAGCTGCCGACGGATTATGATTACACGGAGATTAAGGGCTTGCGGCTGGAGGCTCAGCAGAAGCTGAACCTGTATAAGCCGATATCTATAGGGCAGGCATCACGGATATCCGGGGTCACACCAGCGGATGTTTCCGTATTGCTTGTCTGGCTGGAACAAAGGAAAGGGGCAGAAAGATGAGAAAAGAGCAGGATCTTGAGATATTTTATGAGGGATTGAACGCATTGGGGATCAGTCTGTCTGATGCCCAGATGGAGCAGTTTCTTCTATATTATAATTTGCTGGTGGAGAAGAATAAAGTGATGAACCTGACAGCCATCATCAATTTCGATTCTGTAGTGAGGAAGCACTTTATCGACAGCCTCTGTCTGGTAAAGGCCATGCCGGATCTGGGCAGTATGAAAGTATTGGATCTGGGTACGGGAGCGGGTTTTCCGGGGGTTCCTTTAAAGATAATGTTTCCGGATATTGAGCTGATGCTTTTGGACTCAACTAAGAAGAAACTGCGGTTCCTTGATATTGTAATTGAGAAGCTGAACCTTTCTAAAAGCTCCACCATCCATGGCCGGGCTGAGGATATTGCGAAAATACCAGAGTACAGAGAGCAGTTTGATCTCTGCGTGTCCCGGGCAGTTGCCGATCTGTCAGTGTTAGTGGAGTATTCCCTTCCCTTTGTGAAGGTCGGCGGTACTTTTGTCGCTTACAAGTCGGATGACATAGTGGAGGAGCTTGACATAGCAAGCACGGCAATAAATCTGCTCGGCGGGAAGACGGATAGGGTATTAAAATTCACACTGCCGGGCGGAGATGACGGCAGATCCCTCATTTGTATTGGAAAAAGGAATACCTCCCCGGATGCTTATCCCAGGAAACCGGGAGTAGCACCGAGGGAACCGCTCAAGTGACGCAACAGGAGCCAATATATTAATCAAGAAGTATTTGCAAAAGCTCCACAAATTTATCCGGTGCTTCCAGCTGTGGCAGGTAGTTTGCCTCGGAGATGTAGGCTTCCTCGATGGAAGGATTGTATTCCCGGTATTCATCAAATATGTCGTTGATGAGAGGATTCTGTCTGCCTCCGATAAGGCAGATGCTGTTATTTATTTTCTGCAGAGCCGGAATGATATTTATATTAGTGTAATGGCTTTTTATACTGGCCAACAGGTATTTGCCGCCGCCATCTCCGGTCTTTGAGGCCTTATAGTAAGCCTTTTTCATTGAATCAGGCACCGGATTTTCCTTGTGGAAATAACGGTGTGATGCCTTTAAGGAGATATTTGGCTTTGCGGTGTCCATGTTGTAGAGGCTGGTACCTATTATGGGGGAGTCTATGACATATTTCATCGCATTATTTTTTTTATCGGGAGTGCGGGTCAGCTTGAAAAGATCGCAGGGTGAAATACCGATAAGCTTGCCAAAGTTCTCCGGCTCCATATTGCAGGCCATGACTGCGAAAGAGAAAGAATCGCCGGTGGCTGCCACGTCTGTCTTAACGCCGATGACCTTACGGATAAAGTTATTTATGAGCTGGACATACATATAATTAGTGTAGGTCAGATTCGGTTTATCGGAACGACCGCATCCCAGCAGATCAATAGTGTATACAGTGTGCCGCCTGGAAAGCTTTCCGAAGACCTTGCTCCACTCATAGGCGGAACTGGCTACATCCAGGTCGTGAATCAACAGCAGGGGTGTGCCCTTGCCGGTTTTGGTATAATATATTTTTCCATATCGCCAGTCATAAAATCTCCCGCTGCCTTTGGGCAGGTCGTCGTTTGTATCAGCCATGGCGCTGATAAGTTTGTTGACTCCGGCTGCGGCACCTATGGCAGCTGCTCCTATAATGGCTCCGTTTCTTACTTTTTTATTCATATTGTCATTTCCTCTCTTAGATAGTGGGAGTGGTTCAGGGTCATTTTTTATAGAATCATTATAAGATAAAACAGGTGATAGTACAAATAAATTTTCTGTGACTTCTTCAAATGTTTCACGTGAAACATCGCAAAAATGTTTCACGTGAAACAATTAGGGTATGGATATACTGTTTGATTCGTGTTATACTCATCTGGTATTCTGAAAGGAAAGAACTATGGGAAGAATTATTGCAATCGCCAATCAGAAAGGCGGTGTCGGAAAGACAACTACAACTATTAATCTCTCGGCCAGTCTGGCGGAGCTGGGCAAGAAGGTATTAACTGTGGACATGGATCCGCAGGGCAATGCCACCAGTGGTTTGGGAGTTGACAAAGACTCTTGCGAGAATACGACTTACGAGCTGATCCTGAGCGAATGCTCAGTGACTGATGCCCTGATGCATACTCAGACAGAAAATTTAGATCTGATTCCCTCAAATGTAAATTTGGCAGGGGCTGAGATAGAGCTGCTTGATGTAAATAACAAGGAATATATCATCCGTAATGAGATAGATTACATTCGGGATGACTATGATTTCATTCTCATTGATTGTCCGCCATCACTTAATATGCTGACTATCAACGCTATGACCACCGCAGATACTATACTGGTACCTATACAATGTGAGTATTATGCCCTGGAAGGCCTAAGCCAGCTGATGTATACTATAGAACTGGTACAGCAGAGACTGAACCCGCACCTGAAAATGGAAGGGATAGTCTTTACAATGTATGATGCCCGGACAAACCTTTCGCTGCAGGTAGTGGAGAATGTGAAGAATAATCTGGACACCACTATTTACAAGACTATTATTCCCAGAAATGTCCGGCTGGCTGAGGCCCCCAGTCATGGGCTTCCTATAAACGTATATGATCCTAAATCCACCGGAGCCGAGAGCTATCGGGCATTGGCTGCAGAAGTTATAGAGAGAGGGGAATAAGAGATGTCGGCGAAAAAGAGCGGACTGGGCAAAGGACTGGACTCCCTGATATCCGCAAAGGTTAACACTGAGCAGTTAAATAAGGGTCTGGTATCGGCTGATGATAATAAGGATCCGGTGAAGACTGTGAAAATCTCCAGGGTGGAACCTAACAGAGAGCAGCCCAGAAAGCGTTTTGATGAGGAGAGCCTTAATGAGCTGGCGGATTCCATCAAACAGTATGGGGTCATTCAGCCGCTTATCGTCTGCGATAGGGGCAGCTACTATGAGATAATTGCGGGAGAGCGTCGATGGAGGGCCGCCAGGATGGCAGGACTTTCTGAGGTGCCAGTGATTATCCGGGATTTCTCCGATCAGGAGAGGATGGAGATATCTCTAATAGAGAATATCCAGAGAGAAGATTTAAATCCTATTGAGGAGGCAAGAGCCTACCGTAGGCTCCTCGATGAGTTCGGCTTAAAGCAGGAAGATGTGGCAAAGAAGGTTTCAAAGAGCCGGACTGCAGTGACTAATTCCATGCGTCTCTTAAAGCTTTGCGAGCCTGTGCAGCAGATGGTTATTGACGGGAAGTTCACCGAGGGCCATGCCAGGTGTCTGATTTCCGTGGAGGATACCGCTGAGCAGGAGAAGCTGGCGGCAGAAATCATAGATAAGAATCTGAGTGTCCGTGAGACAGAGAGGCTGGTAAAGAATCAGACGAGCCGGGGCGGGAAAGGCGATCATCCGGATAAGACTGAAGAAGATGTAAAGTTGGATGCGATTTGTGCAGACCTGTCCAATCAGATGAAGCAGATATTGGGGACAAAGGTGGAGATCCGGCGCAAGAACAAGAGTGCCGGGAAAATAGAGATAGAATATTATTCCCGGGATGACCTGGACCGGCTCCTGCAGCTGATAAAGAGCATAGAGAAGTAAGGATCCTACTAACATTTTCAGGGTCGAGGGATCTTGAAGACCGGTGCGATCAGAGGCAGCAGCACCGAAAAGAATTAAAGGAGAGAAAAAGTGAAGTTTTTAGAAATGCTTAATATGGAAAATCTGACTGGACTGTCCTCGGGACTGCTCATCACCATTCTGGCGGCGGTGGTGGTGGTATTGATAGTCCTTGTGATAGTCACACTGGTGAGAATGAGGAATTTGAGAGAACGCTATGACGAGTTCATGGAAGGCAAGAACGGACAGTCGTTGGAAAATGTACTTTTAGACCGTATACAACAGATGGAGGCTCTGTCGGCATCCGAGGAGGAGAATAAGAAGCAGATTTCCATTATGATGGAGCATTTCAATCATACTTTCCAGAAAGTGGGCATGGTGAAATATAATGCTTTTAACGAGATGGGCGGCAAGCTTTCCTTTTCCCTGGCGCTCTTAAATCGCAATAATGACGGTTTTATCATCAATGCCATGCATAGCCGGGAGGGCTGCTTTACCTATGTAAAGGAAATAGTAGCCGGTAAGTCCGTCATTATGCTCTCTGAGGAGGAAGGAGAGGCATTGCAGATGGCACTAAATGATACATACACAGTAGGAGAATAATTAAAGCTGATATGATACATATATTTTTACGATCCATAGGCTTTTCCTCATGGACAAAAAATGAAGATTTATATAAATTTGTGGACAGCGTTATACGTCACCCTGACGAGCAGTATGTGGACAGGGATTCCTACGGAAATGATGTAGCCTGTTTTTCCAGATACGTGGGAAGTGAGATGGGCGTTACTGTCTGTGGGAGCTTTGCCGGGGAGGACAAGTTCCGGGTAGAGTATTATTTCCCTTTTTTCAAGGGTTCAAGGATTACCACAGCTGAACCGGTGGAAATAGACCGACAGGCTGCCGGGGAACAGTTCTATGGGTTCTGTGA
>JAJPYU010000246.1 GCA_021204765.1 Clostridiales bacterium | reverse complement strand
ATATTACCTCATTTATTGTTTGAAAACATTTTTTGTGGTACCATACTGATGATTTATATTTTAGATGAGAGATGGTGAAGTTGTTAGCTTTGCAGGGAGGAAAATATGACGATAACAGTAAACCAGATAGCGGAAAAGTGTGGAGTGTCAAGTATCACAGTTCTCAGAGAGGAGATGTTACTGTGAAAGCAATGAAAGATTACGAATTCTGGTTTTGCACCGGCTCGCAGGATCTGTATGGCGAGGAGTGCTTAAGGAAGGTGGCAGCGGATTCCGCGGCTATTGTTAAGAGTTTAAATGAGAGCGGTCTTCTGCCCTGGCCACTGGTACTAAAGCCCACGCTCATTGATCAGGCATCAATAAGGCGCACTTTCAATGAAGCCAACAATGATGAAAATTGTGCCGGAGTCATCGTCTGGATGCATACTTTCTCTCCAGCGAAAATGTGGATATTGGGGCTGCAGGAATACAGAAAGCCACTGTGCCACCTGCACACCCAGTTTAACATGGAAATTCCCTACGACACTATAGATATGGATTTCATGAATGAGAATCAGTCCGCCCACGGCGATCGGGAATTCGGGCACATGGTCAGCCGCATGGGTATTGAACGTAAGGTGATCGTGGGACACTGGGCTGACATGAAGGTTCAGACCAGCCTGGCCGGGTGGATGCGCACGGCTGTGGGAGCCGTGGAATCCTCCCATATACGCATATGCCGTCTCGGTGATAATATGAATAACGTGGCTGTTACAGAGGGCGACAAGGTGGAGGCCGAGATGCGCTTCGGCTGGGAAGTGGATCATTACAATATAAACGATGCCGTAGAAATGGTGGATTCTGTGACTGACGCAGATGTAGCTGCACTGATGGATGAATATGACAGCCTCTATGAGATGCAGTATGACGGCAGGGATACCGATGAGTTCCGGCAGCATGTAGCTGTGCAGGCGCGTATAGAGATAGGACTGGAGCGTTTTCTTGAGGAGGGTGATTATCAGGCTGTGGTCACACATTTCGGAATGCTGGGTGGCATGAAGCAGCTTCCCGGCCTGGCTATTCAGCGTCTCATGGAGAAGGGTTACGGCTTCGGAGCCGAGGGCGACTGGAAGACTGCTGCCATGGTCCGCCTGATGAAGCTGATGACAATGGGAATTCCGGATGCGAAAGGCACTTCCTTTATGGAAGATTACACTTACAATCTGGTCCCTGGAAAAGAGGGCATACTGGAGGCTCATATGCTGGAGGTCTGTCCCACAATTTCTGAGGGCCCCATATCTGTCCGGGTCCAGCCTCTTTCCATGGGCGACCGTGAGGATCCGGCCAGGCTGGTATTTACCTGTAAGACCGGCCCCGGAATAGCCGCTTCGCTTATAGATTTGGGGCCACGCTTCCGCCTGATCGTCAACGAGGTAGACTGCAGGAAATGTGAGAAGTCCATGCCAAGGCTGCCGGTGGCAACCAATTTCTGGACCCCCAGGCCCTCGCTGACCGTAGGTGCTCAGGCCTGGATTCTGGCCGGAGGAGCCCATCATACAGCATTTACCTATGATCTGAGCTCGGAGCAGATGGCAGACTGGGCTGACGCCATGGGAATAGAGTGCATAATTATTGATGATAACACGGATATCCGAAGCCTGAAAAATGAGTTGCGGTGGAATAGCGTCTGCTATCGCTGAGGAGGAGCCCTGTTATGATAGATAGAGAGACAGCGAGAGCGGCAATCAAGTCCGGCGAGGCAGTCTTGGGGCTGGAGTTCGGCTCCACCAGGATCAAGGCCGTACTCATAGACGGCAATCACAAGCCCATAGCCATGGGTGTACATGACTGGGAGAATCATCTGGAGAACGGAGTCTGGACTTACAGTTTGGAGGATATTATCACCGGGCTGCAGGACTGCTACCGCTCATTAAAGGAGGATGTGCAGGAAAAATACAGCGTAACACTGACAAAGCTTGGCACCATCGGCATCAGCGGCATGATGCACGGATACATGGTCTTTGATAAGGACGGACAGTTGCTGGTCCCTTTCCGCAGCTGGAGAAATACCATCACCGGAGAAGCGGCTGGGAAGCTGACTGAGCTCTTTTCCTTTAACGTACCCCAGAGGTGGAGCATAGCCCACCTTTACCAGGCTATCTTAAATAAAGAAGATCATGTAAAAGATATCGCTTATATGACGACCCTTGCCGGATATATCCACTGGCAGCTGACAGGCAAAAAAGTAGTCGGCATCGGTGAAGCCGCCGGGATGTTTCCCATTGATTCTGATGCTCTGGACTACGACCGGATAATGATGGCTAAATTCGATGAGCTGGTTAATCCGAAGGGGTATCCGTGGAGGCTGCGCGAAATACTTCCGGGGGTGCTGTGCGCCGGGGCGGATGCCGGTACCCTGACAAAAGAGGGTGCCCTGCTCCTTGATCCCACGGGTGAGCTTATGCCCGGCTGCATTCTCTGCCCGCCTGAGGGAGATGCCGGGACTGGCATGGCCGCTACCAACAGTGTGGCCGTGGGGACAGGCAATGTCTCCGCCGGGACTTCCGTCTTTGCCATGGTGGTGACGGAGAAGCCTCTTGCTCATGTCCATGAAGAGATAGACATGGTCACCACCCCTGACGGTCATCCGGTGGCTATGGTCCACTGCAATAACTGCAGCTCAGACTTAAATGCCTGGATAGGTCTGCTTCGTGAATTTGGAGAACAGTTCGGACTAAACATACCCTCAGATGAGCTCTACGGTTCTCTTTTTAAACTGGCCATGGAGGGCGCAAAGGACGGCGGCGGACTCGTCTCATACAACTATTACTCCGGAGAGCCTGTCATGGGAACAAATGCCGGATGCCCCCTGTTTATGCGGGATCCGGATGCAGAGATGGATTTGGCTGACTTCATGCGGGTACAGCTGATGAGTTCGCTGGCCACATTGAAGATTGGTCTGGATATACTGCTGAAAGATGAAGCCGTGCCCCTTACGAGCATAACCGGACACGGCGGTTTATTCAAGACAGCGAAAGTAGCGCAATTCATACTGGCGGCGGCCATAAATGCCCCAGTTACAGTTATGGAGACCGCAGGAGAAGGTGGCCCCTGGGGTATGGCACTGCTGGCAGCCTATGAGAAAGAGACTCACGGGGAAATACCTCTGGATGATTATTTAAACAGTCAGATATTTGCCGGAGAATCCGGTATTACTATGGAGCCGGATCCGAAAGATGTGGCCGGATTCGACGCTTTCCTGGAGAAATATCGCAAGGGTCTGGACGCTGAGCGTTGCGCAGCGGAACGTATGGTACAAGTCCGCCAGAAAAATGTAAGGCTATGAAAACAGAGATACCTACCGAGCTTAAAAATTTCAAATCAAATGTCCGCCGGGCGATACTGCCGACCATACTGGTGACGGCGATATTTTTCATGACGCTGCGCTTCTTCGGCATGGAAAACACCATGATAGGGACTTCCTTTTCAGCAGTTTTCCGGCCCGGATGGTCATCATGACTATAGCAACTTTCTTCATTTACGCGTCCTCAGCCTACGGATTTACTGTTGGATATATCACCTGTTCTGCCCTGGCCATGCAGGCCGTGGAGGGTGTGCAGAGTATGTGTCAGTCCCTGCCCGAGGGTGAGTCCTGTTTTGATTACGAGGCCTTCGAGAGTGAACACGTGCAGTTTATTGAAAACTATCTGACGAAGGAATTTATGAGTAAGTAGAGCGATCAGCCAGGATTGCGAATGCGGACGGCGATTGTGAGAGCACGAAGTACGAAACAATCCTTTGTTGTGATGGAGCTGCTTAAAAATTTTGCATACTCCCAGACGAAGGCGAACCTGACCTATTACAGAGATTCCAATGCCAGGGAGATAGATATCATACTGGAAGAAAACGGGAGGATTAATCCCCCGGAGGTCAAGATGTCTGCCAATCCCGACCGCAGGGAGATAAAAAAGTACAGTCTCCTGGACAAGGCCAAGCTGGAGCGGGGCGCCGGCGGCATCCTGTGTATGTGTGAGGAAGTGATCCCCATTGATGAAAATAACTGCTTTATACCCTGCAATCTGATTTAAATTTGAAAATTTGATAAAATTTGGTGATAAGGTAAAAGTTCACAGATTGGATGATTTCTTGAAAAGTTGGTAAAACCCAGTCAAAAATATATTGAAAAGTCAGAAAAAATGGCCTGAAATTATATTGAAAAGTCAGACTGGCCATGAAATAGGGATGATTATATGAAGAAATATCTGGATGAGAAATTAAGAGAATACAGCAAATCAGACATCTATCCCTTCCACATGCCGGGGCATAAGAGGCAGCGGATGGGAGACTTCGTGCCGGAGGATATCGACATCACGGAGATAGAGGGCTTCGATGACCTGCACCACGCGGAGGGGATCCTGATGGAGGGGCAGCAGAGATTGGCTTTGGCTTGCGGGGCCGATGAGAGCTTTTATCTGGTAAATGGCAGCACGGCGGGGATACTCTCGGCCATCTGCGGATGCATCGAAAAGGGTGACCGTATCCTCATAGGAAGAAACTGCCACAAATCCGTGTATAATGCGGCATATCTAATGGAGGCTAAGGTGGAATACCTCTATCCGGAGCCCACGGATTTCGGTATACAGGGGGCCATCCCGCCGGAGCAGGTGGAAGATATGATGACGCAGCACCCGGACATAAGGGTTGTGGTCATCACCTCGCCTACCTATGACGGGATAGTGTCGGATATCGGGGCTATTGCGGAGATAGTCCATGGCCACGACGGGATACTCATAGTGGATGAAGCCCACGGGGCTCATTTTGGTTTCTCAGACGGATTTCCGAAAAAGGCAATTGCGCTTGGAGCAGACCTCTGTGTGGAGAGTCTCCACAAGACCCTGCCTGCATATACCCAGAGTGCCGCATTGCATATGAAGCGGACGGCGGGAGATGCTGAGTCTGCGGACATACAAAGAGGAGAGCAGGACAGCAGCAATTCCGCCGGGAGCGGAGATGGCAGCCTGTATCGCTTCAATCCGGACAGGGTGAAGCGTTATCTGGACATCTTCCAGTCCAGCTCGCCCTCCTATGTGCTGATGGCGGGAATAGACCGCTGCGTCAGGATCATAGAGGGGGATGTGAAGAAATACCGTAACCCTGCGACAAGGCAGGAGAGCCTCTTCGCACAGTTCGAGGAGAGACTGGAAAAATTCTACAAAAAATGTGATAGTCTCAAAGCTGTTGAAATCTTTCCATACATAAATACAGAGAACATGCCGGGTTTTACCACAACTGATATGGGATCCAAGCTGAAATTTGGGGTTGTAAAAGATAATTCAAAAATTTTAATCTCCGCCACAGAAGCCGGTCTCTCAGGTCCCCAGCTCTGCGACCTGCTCCTGTCCCGCTATCACCTCCAGCCGGAGATGGCGGCACCTGATTACGTAACTGCCCTGACCTCCATCATGGATACCGATGAGGGCTTTGACAGATTATACGCTGCCCTTTCCGAGATAGATGCGGAGGCAGGCGAATCCTGTGAGAGGACAGTGACACCTATGGAACTCTACGCTCCCCGCAGGAAATGCATGGAGATAGCCCAGGCTATGGACGCCGTGGCGGAGAGCGTGCTGATCAGCGAGGCAGTCGGGCGGATATCTGCGGGGTATATCTACCTCTATCCTCCGGGAATACCAATTATAGCGCCAGGCGAGGTGATCACAGAAGATGTAGTTCATCTGTGTTCCGTCTGCAAGGAAAAAAATATGCATTTACAGGGTTCAAATGTTGCTTTGGGAGAAACAATCGTGGTAGTCTGGCGGCAGCATTGTAATTCCGGAAATGAAAAGGCTAAAATTTGAGGGTTTGCTGAAAAGGGTTTAGTTTATGGAGCATTATTAAGGGACAGGTTCAGGCTTTCCCTTTTACTGCTTATCATCATCAGCCAGCAGCTGCCTGTATATCTCACTTTTTGCCACGCCCCTGTCCTTTGCTACCTGCTTCATGGCCTCTTTTTTATCCATACCAGAGGAAATATAAAAGTCCATATGTTCCGCCAGGGTCATCTGCTCCCACTGCTCTTTCTCGCGTAGGATAAGTTCCTCTCTGGAACGGCCTTCCATAACTATGACACACTCACCTTTTATACCATTGGCTTCATAATATTCAACAGCTTCAGCCAGGTTAGTGCGAAATACTGTCTCATATTTTTTCGTCAGCTCCCGGCAGAGGGAGATACGGCGGTCCCCCAGGGCTTCCAGCAGGTCTTTTAAAGTGGCAAGCAGATGATGGGGTGCCTCATATATCACAAGGGTGCGGGTGTCGTCTTTTAGTTCCGCCAGTGTAGCCGCCCTCTCTTTTTTATCCCTGGGAAGGAAAGCCTCGAAAGCGAAGCGGCGGGTTGGAAGGCCTGAGAGGGTCAGGGCTGTGACACAGGCTGAGGCCCCCGGCAGGGAAGTCACCTCTATACCCTCCTCATAGCAGATGCGCCCCAGATCCTCGCCGG
>JAJPYU010000022.1 GCA_021204765.1 Clostridiales bacterium | reverse complement strand
AGCGGATTCCGAATGTTTTGAGGATTGCGGGAGCTCGGAGAGCGGAGCAATCCGTGGTATCATCTTATTTGACATCAACATCATGTATGATACCAGGGTCAAATAGGCAGCAATCCGTGGTATCATCTTATGACAGGAGAAAACTATGGGAAAATGTTTAAATTGCGGAGTGTATATTAATGATCCGGTCAGTATTTGCCCCTTGTGCAAGTGTATAGTGGAGCAGGAGGGGGAGCAGGACAAGATGCTCTACCCTTTCCTGGACGCCGAGAAAGTTATAAAAAAGATGCAGCTGGCCCTGAATTTTTACCTCTTCGGAGCCATAGCCACTGAACTGATACTGCTGGTGATAAAGCTCATGACGGATGCGGCGAATTTCTACTGGCTGATGCTGCTGGTTGGGGCTTTTCTTGTCTATGGATTTATCACTTTAAAAGTGTCGATACAGATGCATACGGGCTACCGCTTTAAAATGTTTTTGCAGGCTCTCTTAGGCTGGGCGGTACTCTTTGTCATCGATCTGTTCAGTGGCTGGGGCGGCTGGTCTTTAAATTATATCTGGCCGGCGGTCTGCATTTTGATGGATGCGGCAATACTTGTGCTGATGCTGGTAAACAGCCGTAACTGGCAGAGTTATATTCCGCTGCAGCTTTTTATCATTGCTTTTTGCGTGCTGCCTTTTGTGCTGTATCATTTCGGGCTGGTGACAAATATGCTCATGGGACTGATCGCCATGCTTGTCGCCATTCTGATGTTTGTCGGGACCATGATAGTCGGAGGCAGAAGAGCCAGGACGGAACTGTACCGGAGGTTCCACGTATGATCATGAGACTGCTGCCTGCGCATCGGTACCTATGAGGACAGAACAGATCATGTGAACAGGATAACGGAGGAAACAACAGGATGCACCATATTGAGAGTACCGCCCAGGGGGCGATTTTAAGGGAACTGGTGGCCAGGTTCCACTCGGACAATCTGATCGGTGAGGCCTTCAGGAATGGCGAGGTCAGGAAAAACATGGTTGAGCCGGAGTGGAAAGTGCCGGACGGATATTCCCTGTCGATCATTGAGCTTAAACATTTTTCCATGGAGCTTCTGGAGCCGGATGAAGTCAATCCCGCAATGATAATTTTGCAGCTTCACGGCGGAGGATATGTGGGGAAGCTCATAAATACATACAGGAATGCGGCAAAGCTCTACAGTGAGCTGGGACACAATGTCTCCGTCCTGACGCCGGACTACCGCGTGGCACCGGAGGATCCTTACCCGGCAGCTTTCGAGGATGCAATCACGGCTTATCTCTGGCTTCTCGGAAACGGATGGACGGCCGATCACATCATAGTGGCCGGGGATTCTGCCGGAGGCGGGCTGGCTATGGCTCTGTGTATGTACTTAAAAGATGAGGGTATGGAGATGCCGCTTGGGCTTATAGCTATGTCGCCCTGGACAGATCTGACTCTTTCCGGGAAATCCTATGTGACAAATTACTATCTGGACCCGATATTCGGAGGGACTAATGACAGCCTCGTTTACAATAAGGAATATGTGAGGGGCCAGGACGTGACGAAGCCGTATATTTCGCCGCTGTTCGGGGATTTCACGGGATTCCCGCCCATGCTGATACAGGTAGGGGACTATGAGATGCTGCTGTCAGACTCCGAGGCAGTGGCGGATAAAGCGGTGAAAGCCGGAGTCAAAGTCCGGCTTTCAGTATATGAAGGGATGTTCCACATCTTTCAGATGGCGCTTCTTATGATACCCGAGTCACGGACGGCCTGGAAAGAGGTGGGCCGATTCCTGGAGATCTGTATAGAAGACAGGAAAGAATAGAAAAGTAACACTTTTATTCCTCGCCTGTATCTTCGGAATCGTCCTCAGACTCTGTGTCATCTGCGGATTCAGTATCAGACTCGTCGGAATCGGATTCTTCGCTGCCGGTCTCGTCCGCAATCGCATCCGCTGATACATCGCCTGAGACTCCATTGGAATCGGAGTCAGTGGCCTGGGTGGCGTAGGCGTCAGTGGTCAGGGAATCGCTCCATGGCGTGACGTTGGCGAAACTTAAGTATTCGTCCTCAGTGGCGAAGATGGCGGCTCGGAGATTCGTGGAGTCCGTTGGAATCTCCAGGACACACTGCATGATGCCGTCATTGTCGGAGGAGGCTGCCGGAGGATAGATGGTCAGGGAACTGTAATCCCCGGAGAGCTTGAAGATCATCTCGGAGGTGCCAAGGGCAGACCCGGTAATGCTTCTTATGCTGCAGGTCAGGAGTGTGTTGCATGGAAGAGACATGCTGCCCAGGCTGCCATCGTCATCCGTGGTGCCGGTGAAGAGCTGGGTGCTCTCATCGGAGATGCTGACATTTACCCCGGCCTGGGTGTTGCCGTTGTAATCGTAGACGACGAAGTGGAGAGTGACATTTCCGTCGGTCAGGGCATCGGACTCGATCTCAGCGGAGAGGGTAGTCTCCTCGGCATTGATATTGGTGATGTCCACATCGCTGCCCGCACATCCTGTAAATAATAAGCTGTTGCCGGCCAGGACTGCGGCCAGCAGGGGGATCAGTATTTTATTTCTCATGATTTTTTCCTTTCTGTTGCTTTTTCGCACATATAGACACTATGACGCATATTCGCAATTTTTTCAAGGGTTTAAAGTGATTTTAGTGAAAATCAGTTGCATTTCAGGCATCAGCTGGCTGATGTCTGAAATGTAACAAGGGTATAACTGCTAAAGGTTGACGTTATTGGGCATTTCAATTATAATAGCTTTGGTATGGCTGCGGAAAATGCGCCATCAGACTCTTGATTTTTATTCGGAGGAGAGATAATGAATATTTCAGTGAATTTGAAAAAGAAAGCGGTTATGTTCCTGGCGGCGGCCCTGACGGTCTTCTGCGTATTTTCCGGATTATCTGTGAGAGCCCATGCTGAGGAAGTGGGTACGTCTGTCGGCGACAGCGTAAATGTCCGGGCCGAGGCGGTGACCGGCGAGCTGGTCGGCTCTCTTGACAACGGAACGCAGGTGGTGATCAATGATGAGACAGAAGGCTCTGACGGGAATACCTGGTACAATATCACTTACGTCTCCGGCGGTACATCTATCACAGGATATGTCCGCAGTGATTTTATCGAAAAAGGAGTTTCATCCGACGATACTGCGGATGAGACGGCTGACACGGATGAGATGGGAGAGGATACGGATACTGCCGGGACAGACACTCAGACTTACGTCCCTGTCACCGACAATGCCAGTTATGTGGTATCCTCATCAATTCCTGAGGAGATTTATCCTGACGGATTTTCGCTTACCACAGTTGATTATGAGGGCAGCCAGATTTCTGCGCTGAAGGCTGACAATTCGGATGTCTATCTGATCTATGTGGAAAGTGCCGATGATCCCACCCAGGGTAAGCTGGTGGTCTACGATATGAACAGGTCAGAACTGATCCCCTTCATCAATTTCACTACTGACGACGGATTTATCGTTCTCCTGAATATACCCAGCGAAGAGCTGCTCAGGGTTTCAGACAGATTCGTTCAGACTACTTACGCATTCAGCTCCGGTACCATGGATGCCCTGCAGCTGGGACAGACCGATGATCTGGCATCCGCCGATGTCTCTATTCTGGATTACTATTATATGTACGGTGTGGATCAGGACGGCACTTATGGCTGGTACGTCTATGATTCCCAGGATGGAACCATCCAGAGGAACACCATAAACATGCAGTATTCCAACGACGGTACTGTGGCAGAGACAGAGGACACCGATGAAGACAGCGCATTTTCCATAACTGATATTCCCATGATCATACTGATCGCTGCGGCGGTAGTGCTGATCATACTGATCATTATTATCATAGTCCTGGCGGTCCGCTATCACAGGCTTGTAGAGCTTATCGATGAGAATGAAGATGAAGATGAAGAAGATGGTAATGATAAAAAGAATGATGAGGATGACGATATTTCCGTGACTCATATCCGGACGATCAGGCCCAGGAGGGGCAGAAAAGACGAGGAAGATGAGATAGTTGTAAATGAGCAGAGGAATGAAGCCCGGCCGGTAAAGCGGACTGAGCCGGCACCGGCACCGGAACCAGTATCTCCGACGCCTGTTGTGCAGGCGCCTCAGTCTGCGGCTGGTCCCATTCCTGAAGAAAAGCCTCCGCTGTCTGTGACAGCAGGTGAGGATACTATGGATATGTACAACAGCTTTTCAGAGGCTCTGGAGAGGATGGCGGCACAGGAGAGTGCCGCGGCAGCATCCTCGGATAAACCTGCCGGTTCCATAGCAGAGGCTGTAAAGCAGGCGGGAGCCGCCACGGCACCTGCCGCCGCAGCCGCAAAGCCTGCTTCGGAAGCAGCACCTTTGCCGGAATCAGGGACTCCGGAGGTGACGGTTGACTTTGATGATGACGACGACCTGGAATTTTTGTAAAAAACAGGCGGAACAGCGAACAGGGTGGTGACCGCTTTTATGCGGCAGCACAATCTGATCTGGAAGGAGCGTTTGAATGCATCCTGATAAATACACGAAACCGGCCAGGCAGGTCCTTCGCATTGCTGCACAGATGGCAAAAGCGGATCTGCGGCCGGGGATCGGCACGGAGTACATACTCTTAGGCCTGGTCCATGAGAAAAACGGGGTGGCCGGCAATATTTTGCGGAGCACCCCGGCAAAGGAGGATCTGGTCCACCGTATCATTTACGAGCTGATCCTTGATTCACAGGCTGTCGATGTATCTGACAGCCTTAAATTTCTGCCTGAGAGTGAGACTCTTCTAGCGACTGCTAAGAGCATAGCGGACAAGCTTGACTGCGACGAAGTGGGTACGGAGCACCTGCTGATGGCGATGATCGAATATACCGACTGTGCCGCAGCCCGGATACTGGGTATAGCGGGAATCAATCTTTCCAATCTCTATGCCGAGCTTCTGGCTGTTATGGGAATGGAGCCCGAGTATGCCGGAGGATACCGGGGCGCAGAGAGCGGCAGAGGATCGCTGCTGGAGAAATTTTCCTATGATCTCACTGAGAGAGCCGGGAGGGGAGAGCTGGATCCCATGATCGGGAGGGAAAATGAGCTCGCACGGATAATGCAGATCCTAAGCAGGAGAAATAAAAATAATCCCTGCCTTATCGGAGAGCCCGGAGTAGGAAAGACAGCTATAGTGGAGGGCCTGGCGCAGAGGATAGCCGATGGTGCGGTGCCCGATCATCTTAAATCCTGCCGCATACTTGTGCTGGATGTGCCTGCCATGGTAGCCGGGACAAAATATCGCGGCGAGTTCGAGGAGAGGCTCAAGGGAATATTGAGAGATGTCGAGGGAAATCCCGACATTCTACTTTTCATAGATGAGCTGCATACCATCATCGGGGCCGGTGGGGCAGAAGGTGCCATGGATGCGGCAAATATAATGAAGCCTGCCCTTTCCAGAGGTAAGATGAGAGTGATTGGTGCCACCACAGTCACTGAATACAGAAAGCGCATTGAAAAGGATGCCGCCCTGGAGCGGCGTTTCCAGTCTGTAATGGTGGAGGAGCCTACCATAGATGAGACTTATGAGATACTATCCGGGCTTCGGGAGAAATATGAGGGACACCATGGCGTCACTATCACTGATGAAGGGCTTCACGCTGCGGCTGAGCTTTCCGCCAGATATATTTCCGACAGGTTCCTGCCGGATAAGGCCATAGACCTGATGGACGAGGCCGCGTCAAAGGTGCATATGGGGGCTTTTGATCATCCCGAGTCTCTTGAAGGGTATGCAAAAAAACTGGATGAGCTGACCGGGGAGATGGAGAAAGCCCTGTCAGCCGGGGATATCGAGGCTGCCCGCGAAACCAGAATGCACCGCCGGGAAGTGAAAGATGAGTATGCGAAGGCACAAAAGAAGTTCGAGCGCGCCAACAGCAGTAAGCGGCTGAAAGTGGATGAGAATGCAGTGGCAGACGTGGTCTCCGACTGGACCCACATTCCCGTAAAGCGCCTTACAGAGAGCGAGGCGCAGCGCCTGAGGAAAATGGAGTCCGCTATTCATGAGAGAGTCATTGCCCAGGATGAGGCGGTGGAGGCGGTATCGAAGGCGGTCCGCCGCGGCAGAGTGGGGCTTAAAGACCCGACCCGTCCCATAGGCTCATTCCTGTTCCTCGGGCCTACCGGTGTGGGGAAGACGGAAATTTCCAAGACCCTGGCGGAAGTGGTTTTCGGTACTGAGGATGCCCTGATAAGAGTGGATATGTCTGAGTATATGGAGAAGCACTCAGTCTCCAAAATGATCGGTTCGCCGCCCGGTTATGTGGGATATGACGAGGGTGGTCAGCTCTCCGAGCAGGTGAGGCGCCATCCCTACTCGGTCATACTGTTTGATGAGATAGAGAAAGCCCACCCGGACGTGATTAATATACACCTACAGGTTATTGATCACGGGCATATCACCGACTCCCAGCGGAGAAAAGTGGACTTTAAGACCACCATTAACATAATGA
>JAJPYU010000101.1 GCA_021204765.1 Clostridiales bacterium | reverse complement strand
GCATGAAAGCATTATTCCCCAGTGGCTGTATCTCCAGGATATCGTAGAAGTCCGCGATCTGAGTAATGGCCTCCTCAGTCCTCCCGTTTAAAATGGCGCGGTAAAGCTCCCCGGCCTCGCAGGCGGAGCCCAGGATAAGTCCCTCCCGGTGCTTTATCAATTCACTTTTCGGCACACGGGGCCTTCTGGCAAAATATTTAAGGTGGGATGATGAGACCAGACGATAGAGATTTACCCGGCCTATCTCATTTTTCGCCAATATGATCGCATGGTAATACGGAAGCTTTTTTATCTCCGCTTCATCAGGCTCCGCTTTCTCATCCAGCTCGTCCAGGGTAAAAATGTCCCGGGCCGCCAGCATCTGTGCCAGCTTTATAAATATATAAGCGGTGCACTCAGCGTCATCCACGGCTCGGTGGTGGTTCCCCAGATTCACATGAAGCGCCCTGGCAACGGTATCCAGCTTAAAGCGGGACAGCTGGGGCAGGAGCATCCGGGATAAGGCCACGGTGTCCACAACAGTCTTCCCACAGGGCAGGCCCAGATCGTCGAAATCTTTCTTTATAAAGCTCATATCGAAATCGGCATTGTGGGCCACCATGACGGCTCCCTCACAAAAATCCATGAACTGCGGCAGTATTTCCTCTATAGTCGGTGCGGAAATAACCATCTCATCCTTTATGCCCGTGAGCTGCTCGATATCGTAGGGGATAGGCACTTTGGGATTCACGAAAGTGGAGAAACGGTCGGTGACCTTGCCCTCCTCCACTCTCACGGCACCGATCTCTATTATCTTATTCTTCTCCGCAGAAAAGCCGGTGGTCTCCAGGTCGAAAACGACATAGCTGTCATTAAGGCTCTGGCCTCCTGAATGGCTCACAGGAGTCCTTAAATCGTCCACCAGATAAGCCTCCATACCGTATATCACCTGGAAATCAGTTCCTTTCGGCAGGCCCTTTATGGCGTCGGTGAAAGCCTGGACATCACCGTGATCCGTGATGGCTATGGCCTTGTGTCCCCACCCCATGGCGGTATTTATGATATCCTTCACATCGGAGACCCCATCCATGTCGCTCATCTTCGTGTGGCAGTGGAGCTCCACACGCTTTCGGGGAGAATTGTCGCGGCGTTCTTCTTTAAAGGAAGGGATCTTCTTCATCCCATGGACAGTGCCTATGGTCAGTTCGTGGTCAAAGGAATCCTGTGAGGTGACTCCCTTTATCTTGAGAAATGTGCCGGCTTTCGTGGATTTCTCTATCTCCGGGAAGTCCTCGTTTTTACAGAATAGCTTCACGGCTATGCTGTCTGTAAAATCCGTGACGGAAAGCTTTAAGATAGTCTTCTCGCCCCGGATGCCGTGGGAGTCAGTGCTCATGACCTGCCCCCGTATGGTGACCTCACCCATCTCCCCCTGGATCTGCTCAATGGGGATGGGGTCGTCGTCGAAGCTGCGGCCATAGATCATGTCGGGATCTGAGGACTTATAGCTGCCGCGTGTATAATTCTTCTTTGCAGCTGATTTCGACTTAATCGCAGAATTTGCCTTTGCCTGAGGCTTTGAAGCAGCTGCGGCACTTAATTCCCCGGATTCGGAGCCCTTAGTTGAACCCGGGGATCTGTCGATGGATTTTGCATTATTGTGATCCGCAGGCCCAGTTGTATCTGTTGAAAGCTTCACAGACACTTTGTCCCCTGTGTCCCAGGGAACTTCAGAATCGTCCCCACCCTGCATATATTCCACAGGCTTCCCATCGTTTCCATCCATATCATTGGGCTTTCTGCCAGCGAGGGCAGAATGGGAAATGATATCCTCCACCTCATGCTGCATGGTGATCTCAGCGTCTTTCCTGTATTTAGACTCTGCAGCCTTCTCAAAACGCACTGTGAGAGTCACATCCATATGGAAACGCTCGTGGAGTATCTTATCGAGAATGAGATAGATTTCCTCCTCCTTCTGCTTCGCCACGAAAGAGTCCTCCAGGGTGACCACGATACTCGTCTCGTCGGGGCATTCTGTCCCGGCGTGAAGGAGCAGGTTATACTCCACCAGGCTGTACTCGTGGAACTCAGTAAGTATGGAGGGCCAGTAAGCCTCCATGAGATTCGGGAGTGTGTACTGCGCAGAGAGATGGAAATCCTCGGCGATATGCACCGCAACATGCTGTCTGGCGAAAAACTGCCTTGAAAGCTCCCGCTCCACAGCGTAGACGCTCTCCTTTGGGATAAGGCGTCCGCATGACAGGGTGATCCGTATCGCAGAGTGCTGGGGATTCGTGGCGACCCTGGTCACCTGGGAGCCGGACAGGGTCGCAGCCAGATCATCCGATAATTTAAGTTTTGGAAATACTTCAAAAAAATCTTTAATCATGGTACTTATCCAACTCTTCCTTGAGTGCGGCAGGAAGCTGGCTTTCAGGCAGTTTACGGATGATCTCACCATGTTTTATGAGCAGTCCCTCGCCATGCCCGCCGCAGATCCCCAGGTCCGCCTCCGCGGCCTCCCCGGGCCCGTTGACCACGCAGCCCATGACAGCCACTTTTATGTCAAGGGGATAGCCTGCCACCAACTGTTCCACTTGATTTGCCAGGGAGATCAAGTCGATATCCGTGCGGCCGCAGGTCGGGCAGGACACCACTTCTATGCCGCCGGTGCGCAGTCCCAGAGTCTTTAAGATCTGCTTCGCCGAGACTATCTCCTCCACCGGATCACCGGTCAGGGAGACGCGGATGGTGTCGCCGATTCCCTGATAGAGGATGAGCCCCAGTCCCAGGGCCGACTTGATATTCCCGCTCTTTACGGTGCCTGCCTCAGTGATGCCCACATGGAGGGGATGCTCCGTCTGATCCGCAATGAGCTCGTGAGCCCTGACACACATCATGACGTCGGAAGACTTGATGCTGATCACCAGATTATCATAGCCCATGTCCTCTATCCGCCGCACATTGTCCAGGGCGCTCTCCACCAGTCCCTCCGCAGTGACGCCGCCGTACTTTTCTATCAGGTGCTTCTCCAAAGAACCGCTGTTTACGCCCACACGGATGGGGATATTCCTCTCCCTGGCGGCCTCCACCACGGCTCTCACCTTCTCGTCCGACCCGATATTCCCGGGATTGATACGTATCTTGTCCGCCCCATTCTCCACAGCGGCGATAGCCAGCCTGTAGTCGAAGTGTATATCCGCTACCAGCGGGATATGTATCCGCTTCTTGATCTCAGCTAACGCCCTGGCGGCCTCCATATCCGGCACGGTGCATCTCACTATCTCGCACCCGGCCCTCTCAAGCCGCTCTATCTGTGCCACCGTCGCTTCCACATCCTGGGTCTTCGTATTCGTCATGGACTGTATGGCTATGGGATTCTCCCCGCCGATACGCACAATTCCTATATTTACTTCTCTGGATTTTCTTCTTTTATTTACCATTGCACTCCTCTAATTACAAAGTAAAGGAGTGGACTGGGCCACTCTTTTACCTTTTATTTCATTCAGAGACCTTGTATCCCTTAAAATTCCCTGCCACTCTCATTTCATGATTCGCAGAACAGTCAGTTTCATAATTTTCAACCGAGGCAGGTACGCTGGTATAATAAAGTTCATCCGGGCACAAATCCTGTCCGTTAGCCCACTCAACAGAATATCCATTAGTACGGACACTGTGAAAATATCCTTCACCTTCAACAAGCAATTGCCAGTCTGCAAGTAATTCATCCTCATGCAGCGTCATCCAGGCTTCAACTAGTTTCAGCTTTTTCGGAGGAAAATCTCCCTCCAAAATTTCCCCGGTTAATGCAATGACCATTTCATATTCTCCATAAATACAGTGAATGTCTTGCCGGTACCGGGGCCGGCAGTAATAAGGACAGGTCCGTCTACAGTCGAGATGGCTTCTCTCTGTGCTTCATTGGCATTGCCGAAATCATACATATATACACCTGCCCTGAGTCTTTTAAATACAATGTCATAATTATAAGCCTGTTTCGGAAAAAAATAAAGCAGTTTCAAGGTTCTTCAGTGCCAATAATATAAGTGAAGATGGCGGGGAAAATCCCGCCACCTGGTGAACATAAATCTTATGACCAGCCAATTGATTTTACTCTTTAATATTGATCAACCACTCAAGCCCTACTCTCTTCGCAAATATACTGCCTTTCGGCTTCCTCGTCGTATTCGTAAATGCTCGCTTTAATCACCCCACCCTAATATATTAGTACGCTAAAGCTTTCGATTTAACGGACTCACCTTTACAGCTCTTGGTCTCATTTGTATCCTCCTAATTAAAGCGGTGGTATCTTAAAATACTGTTTCCCATCCTGTAACAGTACCCAATCTGCCTCCAGTTCCTCTTTATGCAATCCAATCCATGTCACAACAAGCTGTCTCTTCTTATTTGGAATAATACCCTCTAAAAGATTCCCATCCAAATCAAACACAGCATCCTTACCCTGGTACTCTGCGTGGATATGCGGCAAATGTAACAATTTTCGCCGTTTTCTACAAAGACACCCCCTGAAATTTTGTGCAATATGTACACATAATTACATATATCCTCAGATGATCAGCTTCCTCACATCATTGAACATGATCAGCGCCATCAGTGCGAACAGACACACCAGCCCGATAAAATGCACCATGCTCTCCCTCTCGATACTGATGCGCTTGCCCCGGCGGATAGCCTCAATGACCAGAAAGACCAGCCGTCCTCCGTCCAGGGCCGGGATGGGCAACAGGTTCATCACGCCCAGGTCGGCGGCTAAGAGCGTCCCGATATTGAGCATATTGAGAAACACATAGAAATAGCCGTCAGCCAGGCTCTCCTGGTAGGTGTCCCCTATGGTCTTTACTATTCCCACGGGTCCCGAGAGGTCGTTTACGCTTATCTGCCCGGTAACCAGCATCTCCAGGCTCTTTAGGGTGTACTGCACCCAGTATTTCATGTCGCAGAGCCCATAATAGAGTGTTTTTACAGGTCCGTACTTCGTGTACTCTGCCAGGCCATAGATCCCGAAGATGTAGCGCCCCTCCTCCTCGTCGTATACCGGCGTCACTGTCACGCTCTCCTTCTCACCGTCCCGGATGTAGGTTAAGTCCACAGTCTCGCCGGGATGAAAGAGGGTGTACATGGTGATCTCCTTGTAGAAATGGATGTGCTTGTTATTCATCTGCACTATCTCATCCCCGGCCTCCAGGCCTGCCTGCTCTGCGGCGTATCCGGGCATCACCTCTCCCACCACCGGCCGCACTATGCCTATGCAGGCGATGATTATGGTGGAGAAAATGAGAGCCATTATGAAATTAAAAACAGGCCCGGCGGCCACCACGGATATCCTGGCCCAAACTGACTTGTTCTGGAAGGATCGGTCGTCCTCACTGTCCTCATCCTCCCCCTCCATGATGCAGGCACCACCGAAAGGAATACAGCGCAGGGCGTAGGTGGTCTCTCCTTTTTTAATCTTAAAAATAGCGGGGCCGAAGCCGACGCAGAATTCATTCACCTTTATATGATTGGCCTTGGCCAATATGAAGTGCCCCAGCTCGTGAAAAATGATGATTACGCAGAAGAGCACTATGGCCACGACATATTTAATTATCACTGTTGCCATCTGGCCCTGATCCTCTCTCTCACCGCGGCCTCCGTCGCCAGTATCTCATGCACATCCGGCTCCGGCACAAACTCTGCCGCCGCCATGCTCTCTCCGATGATATTTCCAATCTCCAGGAAAGAAATCTTCTCCTGTAAAAAAAGCGCCACGGCCTCCTCATTGGCGGCATTAAACACAGTAGGCATATTCCCGCCTTTTGTAATAGCCTCTATCGCCAGGGTGAGACCCATAAAAGTCTCCGTATCCGGCTTCTCAAATGTCAGTCTGTTTATTTTATAGAAATCCGGCTTCTCTATCCCCAGAGGCACCCGCCTCGGGTAAAATAATGCGTACTGTATGGGCAGCCTCATATCCGGCAATCCAAGCTGGGCTATGACCGCACCGTCCTCGTACTGCACCATGGAATGGATGACGCTCTCGGGATGGATAACCACCTGGATCTGCTCAGGCGAGACATCAAAGAGCCACTTAGCCTCCATGACCTCCAGTCCCTTATTCACCAGTGAAGCCGAGTCAATGGTGACCTTTTTCCCCATGGACCAGGTGGGATGCTTTAAGGCATCCTCCAGGGTCACACTGGAGAGCTGCTCCCGGCTCATGCCTCGGAAAGGTCCTCCGGAGGCAGTCAGGAGTATTTTCTCTATCCTGTTACCGGTCTCCCGTTCTCCGTTCAGTGACTGGAAGATGGCGGAGTGCTCACTGTCCACAGGGAGTATTTTCACACCCTTCTCCCGGGCCAGGGGCATGATAATGTGCCCCGCCGTCACCAGGGTCTCCTTATTGGCCAGAGCGATATCCTTTCCGGCCTCTATAGCTGCGATAGTGGGCCGTATACCCATCATGCCCACCACTGCCGTCACAACCATCTCAGCGGCCTCAGCCGTCGCCACAGCGATAAGACCCTCCATACCGCTCATCACGCTCACAC
>JAJPYU010000119.1 GCA_021204765.1 Clostridiales bacterium | reverse complement strand
CGCCAGCTGGGCCATGGTAACGGTAATCTCGGAGATCTCATCCCCCAGCCTCGCCGCCTCGGCACTGATGCCGGTAAGCTTCTTATCCAGCTTCTCATTATTTGAAATGATGTCCGCCTCACGCTGCTTTGAATGCGCCAGCTGCAGGATTATCTGCTCTTTATCCAGCTCGCTCTCAGACTTCTGGTCCTCCAGGGAGGCTATCTCATCTAAAATGTCCTTAAATCTGGCGTCGTGCTTTGCCTTCTCCTCGGACAAATGCTCCACCTCAACCTTTAAGGTGTTCTGCTTTAAGCCCAGCTCAGTCATCTCGGCGGCGAGATCATTTAAGTCGTCTCCCACCAGCTCCCCGGCAGTCTGCACATCCGTGAGGCGCTCCTCGGCTTTCTTCTCCCTCACCTTCATGGCTTCAAGGCTCTTCTCCAGGGCTTCTATCTCCCGGGTACGTCCCAGGAGATTCCCCTTACTTTTAAAAGCACCGCCGGAAATGGAGCCGCCGGGCAGGAGTGACTCGCCCTCCAGGGTAACTATCCTTATGGAATAATGATATTTCTTCTCAATGGCGACGGCGTGGTCAATATTATCAACCACCAGTATCCGGCCCAGCAGGTAGCCCGCGATGCCCCTGTATCTGGACTCAGTCTCCACCAGGGTATCAGCCATGCCTACAGCACCGGTCTCAGAGAGGGCTTTCTTTGCGGGAATATTATCCGATGCCGATACACTGGTAAGGGGCAGGAAAGTGACCCGGCCGAAACGGTTTTCCTTAAGGTAGGCTATCATTGCCTTGGCCGTATCCTCATCATCGACGACTATATTCTGGATGCTGCCTCCTAAGGCGGTCTCTATTGCTGTCTCATATCGCTTATCCACGTGTATCAGGTCAGCCACCACACCGCGGATGCCCCTGGTGTCAGTCCGGCGCTCCATGACTTTTTTGATGCCGTTCCCATAACCGTCATAGCGCTCCGCAATATTTTTGAGGGCCGCCAGCTCCGATGACTGCCTGTTGTACTGCTGCCTTATTGTGTCTAATTCTTTGGAAATCTCTGCACTCTGCTCCTGCCATTTCCGTCTCTTAGCCAAAAGGGAAATCTTTTTCTTTTCCCGGTCAAGTATCCGCCCATCCAGCTCCTCGAGAGCCTCCTCTTTTTCCTTTAACTGGTCTGCGACAGGGGATTCGGTGCTCCGGTCCGTCACCATCTGCTGGTTGAGCTGTGCCTGGCGGATATTCGCCTGCTCTATCATGGTGGTAGCCCGCTGCTGGTCTCCCTCCAGGGCAGCCCTGGCCTCCAAAAGCGCCATGATCTCCTGCTTTCCGGCCTCTATCTGCTCCTCGGCTTCTTTCTCAGACTTCTGCAATACTTCCAGCCTGTGAGCCAGCTCATTTTTGGTCTGCTCCACCTGGGCTATCTGCCTGTCTGTCTCCGCCTTCTCGTCACTGTATTCACGACCGGTCTGCTCCTTTTTCTCTATATCGGCCACCAGCTCATCCAGACGGTCATTTACATGGGACTCGCCCTGACGGATGGTATTTATCTGCTCCATGAGGACATTTATCCGGCCCTCATTCTTCTCACGATCCACATCAATAGCCGCAATCTGGGAATTAAGGTCTGCGATCCGCGCGTCATTTGTCTCCATGCGTCTCTCCAGATCCTCATATTTCACCCGGATGGCATCAAACTCTCCGGAAGTCTCATTCTGCTGCTTTGTGGCAATGTCATATTTATCAGCGACGGAGGCGCTTTCCTTATCCATGCGGTCCATCTCCATGAGGAAAGAATTCACCTCGCAGGATTTAAGCTCCTCCTTTTTCTTAAGGTAGATCCTGGCCTTCTCCGACTGCCGCGCCAACGGACCCACCTGACGCTCGAGCTCGCTCATGATATCCGTGACCCGGAGCATGTTCTGCTGCTCATTTTCAAGCTTTTTCATAGTGAGCTGCTTGCGGCGTTTGAACTTCACTATTCCGGCAGCCTCATCGAAAAGCTCACGGCGCTCCTCGGGCTTGCCGCTTAAGATCCTGTCGATCTGGCCCTGTCCGATGATGGAGTACCCCTCCTTGCCTATGCCGGTATCGTAGAAAAGCTCGTGAATGTCCCGGAGACGGCAGGCGGTACCGTTTAAGAGATACTCGCTCTCGCCGGAACGGTAAACCCGGCGGGCCACGGTGACTTCGTTGTAACCCAATCCCAGGGCACGGTCAGAATTATCCAGGGTTATGGCCACGTATGCAAAACTGACGGGACGGCGAGTCTCCGTCCCGGCAAAGATCACATCCTGCATCCCGGTGCTTCGAAGCTGCCTTACTTTCTGCTCTCCCAGGACCCAGCGGACAGCGTCGGCAATATTGCTCTTGCCGCTGCCGTTGGGGCCAACTATGCCGGTGATGCCATTGTGAAATTCCAGCACTATGCGATTGGCAAAGGATTTAAATCCCTGTATCTCAATGGATTTCAGATACATTTTCCCCTCCCAGCATCAGGATGGTCTGATAAGCGGCCTCCTGCTCCGCGGCTTTTTTGGTGTGCCCCTCGCCGCTGCCCAGAGGCTTACCGTTAATACAGGCTTCCATGACATAGCTCTTGTTGTGATCCGGGCCTTTCTCCTCCACCATGTGATATGTCAGCTCACCCAGAGTCTGTCCCTGGACTATCTCCTGGAGTATAGTCTTGCTGTCATAGAAAAGCTGCATGTTGTCGATATCGTTTAAAACAAACCTGTCTATAAAATCTTTTGCGCAGCCAAATCCGCCGTCCAGGTAAATGGCACCGATGACGGCCTCAAAGGTGTCGGAGAGCACAGACTTGCGCTTCCGTCCCCCGGTGTGATCCTCGCCCTTTCCGAGAAGCACGTATGTTCCCAGATCAATGGCCCTGGTGCAGAATGCCAGGGTCTGTTCACAGACTATGCTGGCTCGCATCCTGGTCATCTCGCCCTCATTCCAGTCGGGATGCTCATTGTAGAGAAACTCGCTGGAAATGATTTCCAGCACCGCATCCCCGAGAAATTCCAGTCTTTCATTATTGCACACCCGATCCATGTGGTGCTCATTGGCGTATGAGCTGTGGGTGAGAGCCTGTTTTAAAAGCGCCTGGTTGTGAAACTGATACTCGATGACATCCTGGAATTCTCTTAACTTTTCGCCCATTTACCTGTTCGGTCTCCTCTCTCAAAACAAAAATTTTATTGATATACGGTCAATAAGACATTCATCCACTGCCATGCAAGCATGTCGTGGATTCTGACTTTTGACACTTATATCAAGTCAACTTCTGAACCTGCTCCACGGCATCTCCGACAGTCCTGATCTTGTCGGCCTCTTCCGGGGGGATCTCGACGCCCAGCTCCTCCTCGAGCTCCGTAATGATCTCAAACAGATCCAAAGAATCGGCGTCCAACTCCTCGAAAGTCGTCTCCTCGGTGATATCCTCAGGATCCACGCCCAGAGACTCCGCTATAATATTACGAATTTTCTCAAATTCCATCCCGGCAGCCCTCCTTCCTGTAGTGATGTGTATCAATCTCTGCGGCCACCACATAACACCCGTGGTGCCGATAAAATTCAATTATCACTTATGTCAGTCAGTGCAGATATGTTCCCGGATCCTGTCGCTGATATGCTGCTGCGTAAATGTCAGGCACTGTATCACTGAATTCTTCACCTCCACAGCCTTGGCACTGCCGTGGGTCTTTACCACCAGTCCCTGGCAGCCTAAAAGCGGTGCCCCGCCGTACTCTGTGGCATCAAAAGATTTCAGCGTCTCCTTTAAGGCCGGCAGAGCCAGGGCAGCCCCTATCTTTGAGCGGAAAGTGGACGTCATGCCCTTCTTGATCTCAGAGATCAGCACAGCTGCCAGGCCCTCGTAGAGCTTTAGCACTATATTTCCGGAAAAGGCATCTGTAACTATGACGTCTGCCGCTCCGTAGGGGATATCCCGAGCCTCGATGCTGCCGATGAAATTGATATCCCTGCACTCTTTTAATAAAGGAAATGTCTCTTTCACCAGAGCATTGCCTTTCTCCTCCTCGGCACCGATATTTAAAATAGCGACAGTGGGATTCTTCACTCCGATGACATATTCCATATAAATTGAGCCCATCTGGGCAAACTGTACCAGGTGATTTGGCCGGGGATCCACATTGGCCCCGCTGTCCACCAGAAGGGAAATACCCTTCTCGGTGGGGAAAAGAGGTGCCAAAGGAGCCCTGTGAACGCCCTTTATGCGGCCTACTATGGACTGGCCGCCGACAAGAATGGCTCCCGAGCTGCCCGCCGAGACGAAAGCATCCGCCTCGCCGTGGCGCACCAGGTTCATGCCCGCCACCATGGAGGAGTGCTTCTTCGTCCGTATAGCCGCTACCGGAGGCTCTGCAGTCTCAATGACCTCTGGACAGTCAACAGTCTCCACACGCTCCTTATCATAAGTATACTTCGCCAGCTCCGCATCCATGGCTTCCTGCCGTCCGGTCAATATCACGCACACTTCCTTACTCTCGCACACCGCCTCAATGGCTCCCTTTATGATCTCGCCCGGGGCATTATCCCCGCCCATGGCGTCAACTGCGACCCTTACCAACTCAGACATTAAAATATCCTCCGCTTTCTCTGGAAATATAGGGATATGATACAACATTAAAAGTTATAAATCAACAGAAAAAGAGCCCGGCCAATTGGTCGGGCTCCATATAGGCTGTTCAGTCGACATCTATGATCTGCTTCTTATTATAGGTGCCGCAATTCTTGCATACTCTGTGGGGAACCATCAGCTCGCCGCACTTGCTGCACTTCACCAGAGTGGGGGCTGTCATCTTCCAGTTAGCCCTTCTCCTGTCTCTCCTGCCTTTGGAGGATTTATTTTTCGGACAAATCGACATCTCTTAACACCTCCCATGTTGAAAAATTTACATTTCAGGCGGACGCCTAAAATGCAACTGCAGCACCCGCATTTAAAGTCGCCTTCGGCGAGGCGTATGCTGCTTTGGCACAATACACTTATTCTCACCGCGCCAGCAACGGATTGCCTGGCGCAGACCTGAAAAGTAATATAGACTATGTCTTCGGTCGCACGAATGCTATTATAAACACACGAAAAGCGTTTGTCAACAGCCTTTTTCCAACACGAATCATCAAAAACCGGGACCCGGATCACTGCGGCCCCGGTGAAAAATACATTCAGCCTACAAGTGCCACGGTGTCCCTGGCAATGGCCAGCTCCTCATCTGTCGGGATGATGCAGACCTTTACTTTGGAATCCGGGGTGGAGATGACCAGATCCTCTCCCCTGTGGCTGTTGGCCTCCTCATCAAGGGTGATCCCCAGATATCCCAGATAAGAGCAGACCATCTTTCTGACTGTGGGTGCGTTCTCGCCGATGCCGGCAGTGAAAGCGATGGCATCCACTCCGTTTAAGGCCGCTACATAGGAACCGATGTACTTCGCCACACGATAGCTGAAGACCTCTATGGCTGCCTTGCAAAGCTCATTGCCCTCATTCATTCCCTGCTCCAGATCGCGGAAATCGCTGGACAGCTTTGAAATACCCTGAACGCCGGACTTCTTATTCAGGACATCCATGATACCCGCAATGTCTAGATCCTCTTTATTTGCGATGAACTCGATAATAGCCGGATCGATATCACCGGAACGGGTTCCCATTACAAGGCCCTCCAGCGGAGTCAGGCCCATGGACGTGTCAATGCACTTACCGTCTTTGACAGCACTGATGGATGCGCCGTTGCCCAGGTGGGCGACGATAAGTTTGGAATTGTTGATATCAATGCCGAGGAACTCAGCCATATGTTTGGAGACGAAACTGTGGCTGGTGCCATGGAAGCCATATCTCCTCACTTTATATTTCTCATAATATTCATAGGGAAGTCCGTAGAGATATGCCCTGGGCGGCATGGTCTGATGGAAAGCTGTGTCGAATACTCCGACCATGGGTACTCCCGGCATCAGATCCTGGCAGGCGTGTATGCCGATCAGGTTCGCGGGATTGTGAAGCGGTGCCAGTTCATTGCACTCTTCCACTGCTGAGAGCATCTCGTCAGTGATAACCGCTGATGCGGCGAATTTCTCCCCACCATGGACAACACGGTGTCCCACAGCATCCACTTCAGACAGATCCTTAATGGCACCGGTCTTCTCATTTACCAGAGCATCTAAAACCAGCTGGATGGCCTCCTTATGGGTGGGCATGGGAGCGTCGGTAATCTCCTTGTCAAGGCCCGCTTTCTGATAGGTCAGGCGGCCGTCGATACCGATCCTCTCACAAAGGCCTTTGGCCAGTACGCTCTCAGTCTCAGAATCGATGAGCTGATATTTCAGTGATGAGCTTCCGCAGTTGATAACCAAAACATTCATGATGAAATCTCCTTTTCACAACTTATTTGTACGCAATGTACTTACTTCTTAATATTATAGTCAAAAATATCGAGTTTTCAATATTTTTCATTGTTAAAATATTATCTAAGTCAGTGGAATGCGCGGGTAAGATGATCTTACCCGCGCACCGCTATGTTTTACAATAATGCCTACTTTTTCTTAGTATACACGTGGG
>JAJPYU010000148.1 GCA_021204765.1 Clostridiales bacterium | reverse complement strand
CTAGTCAGAGATGGTAAAGTAGGATTTACAAAAATAATTTACGTCATATTTTTTATATTTACTTTTTCTTTTAATATTGATATATTTAGAATAAAATAAGAATAATAAGAATATTTTATTAAAACCTGCATTTCATTATTGTTTGTGACGCCACCAAAAACGGCGGGGAAAAGGAGATTACTATGTCGCATTACACTACGAACCTAACCGAAGAAGAAGCCTAACTCAAATATCTGTATTTTGTAGACATTAGCAAGACCTTCCAGAGCCTCATTGACACAGATGAATTTAAGAAGGCCAAAGAATCCTCTGATTCATTACCTGCAGTATCAAGGTTCTTTGAAAGGATTTTTGATGAAATATTTTTTTCCTGTGACTTATATACGCAATATCTTAATCCAGATGAGCATACGGGATTTTCAGGTCAAATCTCCACATTGGAGGATACCCGCGTCTATCATTATTTTCTCACTTTATGCATACGCAACCACTGCATTATAAAAGACTTCATGACGCGTGTTAAAGAAAACTCCTCTATTACTACGCTATCTTTAAAAGACGCTCGTAATAATAAAATCGGATATTTTAACAGAAAGAACTATCCAGATACAAAAGACTTCCCCCGCATCACCGGCCAGAACCTCTATCAGCGAAAAAAAACACGATCAAACTCATCCACACCCGAATACTCTATATCCCTACTCCCAGAAGCTGACATCTATAACATACCCAACGCCTACTCTACCGCTTACGATTTTCTGTTCTTTACGTCCACGACACACTATATTGACAATAATTTAACATCTTCCAAAAATAGAAATGATGCAAGTTGCCGCATCTGGAATAACTATGTGAAACTGGACGCAGAATATTCAGAACGAAAAAACGGAGTCATTCCTGCCGGACGAAAAGATAAGGATGAAAATAAGGGAGACGATACGGAACTTATCATTGGCAGCTTTCCTGCCTATAAACTAAACGGCGCTGATTTTCTGCTTTACAGTGCCCCTTTGGAATTCTGGTATGGTTTTTCATCATTCCGGTATATTTTAAGAACCGTCAACGAAATAGATGACCCGACCCCTGACAGCCGGTCCCGAACTCTGGCTGATTTTGATGGTGAACCAATAAGAATTCTCTCCAATACAATGCTTAAAAGCCGGCTTGTTTTCTCCCGGCATTTCTTCCTGGATTATGCGATTTTTTCTATTGCCAACAGTCGTGATCTGGAATCCTCATATTTCACAAGGAAAAGTTCTGTTATGATGAGCAAAATGCCAGCATATGACGATTCCAGCAAAGAAATCCGTCTAAGTAATGCGCTGTCTCTGACTAGACAGTATTGGGATGCTTTAACCAAAATAACGATACCTGTACTGGAAGATGCCTGGAGTGTATGCATATCAAAATGGCTTGATGACTCAGGAAAAAATAATGAGTACATAGTAAATATGTATAAGGAATATATTGATGAAAATATAGACATCCTGACAGCAGATTATTCACGTTTTTCTCTTAGTGAGCTTAGGTCATCTCTAAATGATCTTAGGTCGTCTCTAAAAGCTGCAGAAAATAGGAAACCAAATTCGTCGAACAATACAAATCCCAAAAACGCCGGTCGGTCCTTTGCCACCACAGGTCTTCGGGAAAGTATAAACCTTGAAAAATTACAACAGATAATACGCCAAAACAACTCATCTACATTACTAAAAAATATGTATTCAAAGCCAAGCAGACGCGAAATGATGTGCAGCCTTCTTAATGAATACCTTTCCAAAAATTCCTCTCGTTTTAAGGAAGATTCACATCTGCCGGGCTATATAAACAATGACCCATTCATTCCAACAACATCTTCCATGGAAATCAAAGAATATTTCCGGGAAATGTTTCTACGGCGTATTCAGCTATATGGGAAACGGCCGGATTAAACGATCATACTAAAAGGAGCCAGAAAAAATCATAGACATCTCACGCGAAATGCAGAATGTCATTTGGTACACTATTGGTACACTATTTTTTGGAAAATAGTGTACCAAAACGGTCCGAAACGGTCTTTTTGCTCTTCGGCGGCGCTCTTGTTTTAAACCGGATTTCAGAGTGCCGAAAGCCCGCAAACCATTGATTTTACTGGGTTTCAGCCAAAAAAAGAGAACCACATTTCTGTGGTTCTAAAGAGAGGCGACAACCGGAATCGAACCGGTGATAGAGGTGTTGCAGACCTTTGCCTTACCGCTTGGCCATGTCGCCCTGGCACTTTGAAAAGCGCTGTTTTATTGACGCTGACTATACTAACATAATTCCCACTCTTTTGCAAGGAATTTTTATTCCTCTGCTTTAAGAGTTTCCGCCGTCTCGTCCGCGCCTGTATTCCCGACAGTTTCTTCAGGTACGACATTCTCTTTCACAGCATTTTCCTTTTCGTTCCCGGAAGCGTCAGCAGCTTCTTCCGCCGTATTCTCAGGAGATAAAGCAGAATCCGTCTTCTCCGGGGCCACGGATTCCGTTCCCTCCGAAGCCTTATCCTCAGCACTCATCTCAGCCGCCATCTCGGCCAGTATCTTATCATCAGCGGCTTTCGCTGCTGCCTTCTCCTTCATGGAGCGCTTTTTCTTCTTCTTTTTGGAGGCGGAAGCGTTCTTAGCATGTCTGTGGTCACGTCCGTGGAACTTGTCATCAAAGGATATGGTCTTTAGCTCTTCCAATATTCGCTGCTGCCCTGTCCTGGGCTTTGCAAAATAAAAAATAACCAATATAACCAACAGTACCGCTGCCACACCGAAGATCTGCATGCTGTTTTCCGAAGAAGACTGCGGGGCACCCACCATGACCAGGATACACAGGATGGCACCGGCTATGAGGAAGAGATTCGCTGACCACTTTTTCCCAAAATTTCCGGTGATCTTGCATCCCTGCTCATCCCACTCCAGATGACCGTTGAAATACATGCCGAAACTCATGCCCTTAATCTCAAATTCCTTGTGATGACAGATCATAAAATCCTTATCAGTTGAGAAATGACCCCAGAAACAGGTTTGTGACTGGGTATCCTTCTGATTCTCGCGGGTATCCTCTATCACTTTGTCATTCCAGGAGAGCTTCCACTCCAGAGGTGTCAGATGGCTGATAATGGTTACTTTATCCATAGAAGTATTCCTTAAAAACGCATGGGGTCCGAAGACCCCATGCAACAATAAATCAACAGTTACAAAACTTCACGTTCTTCAATAAGGATCTATACCGCCAACAGATGACTGCTCACCACGTAAAGGCAGGTACGAGGAACAGGAAGCAAAGGGCTGTGACGATACCGGCTGCAACCAGTACCACTACGCAGTAACCCATGATATCTCTGGCACCCAGTCCTGCGATACCAAGTGCAGGAAGTGCCCAGAACGGCTGCAGCATGTTGGTCCATGCATCGCCCCATGCAATACCCATGGCTGTGACGCCCGGGCTGACACCCAGTGCCTGGCCGGCAGGCATCATGATAGGACCCTGGACAGACCACTGACCGCCGCCTGAAGGTACGAAGAAGTTGACGATACCGGCGGAGATGTAGCAGAATACCGGGAATGTCCGAGGTGTGGAAATGCTGACGAAAGCATTGGAGATAGCACCTGCAAGGGACACGCCATTGGCGCCTGCTGTGGTCATCATGCCCTGAATTCCTGCGTAGAACGGGAACTGCAGGATAATGCCGCCGGCACTCTCAGCTGCGTTGGTAATAGCTTTGACATATCCGATAGGAGTCTTATGCAGTGCCATACCGAGAACCAGGAAAATCAGGTTGACGATGTTCAGCGTCAGAGCATTCAGGATGCCGTCTCCTGTAGTAGCGGCAAGCCAGAAGTAATGGATAATGTACACAGCACCCAGTACAACGACGATGTAGGTAAGGATAAGGCTGCGCTCGATCTTCTCAGCGGGAGTCTTACCTTTCTCCATCTTCTCTTCAGGCTCCTCCTGAAGAAGCTTCGGGTCGATAGCGACCACATCCTTCTCATTGGGATGCATGAAGAAGTTCACGATGGTGATAACGATGATAACGAAGAGCACCATCAGCAGGTTCCAGGGAGCAAAGATGGTCTCGCTTGTTCCGACGATCTCAGTCAGGGTACCGCCTGTGTTGGCCACAACACCATCAGTCAGGGTAGTCATACCCAGTGGGATGGAACCGGAGATACCGGCATGCCATACGATGAATCCCGAATAAGCCGCTGCGATGATAAGACGATAATCCAGACCTTTGACCTTCTTGGCAACTTCCTTTGCCAGGAGGGCACCAACGATCAGGCCAAAGCCCCAGTTAACGAAGCAGCATACTGCAGAGATAACGGTAACAAATGCAACCGATCCTGCGGGCTTCTTAGGTACGCCAGCCAGTCTAACGATAAGTCTTTTGACCGGCGGAGCGCTTGCCAGTGCACTGCCTAATACCAGCACCAGAGCCATCTGCATGGAGAACAGAAGCAGGTTCCAGACTCCATCACCCCAGGCAGCCGCAACTGCTATAGGGCCCATGCCCGTTACCGGCATCGCTGCAATGAACACTACGATGGTTAAGATGATACAGAAAACGAATGCATCGGGCAAGAATCTCTGTACCAAATTAACACAGCCATTGGTAATTTTCTTGAACATAGATTTTCTCCTTTCTTAAAAAATAATCCCTATTCGTTTCTTCATTATACACCTTTTTTTTAAATTACCAAACATTACCGCTAAAAAAGTCCATTTTCTACACTTTTACTTATTTCAGGTAAATGCTTTATGAAAATTTAATAATCAATACATTAAATTACCGCCTTTTTAGAGCCTGATTTTGTGCAAATTTCATATGAAGTTTATATTTTCTTTAAAAAAACTGTCTAAATTTAACTTTTCTTAATAGGCAGTTTCTGATTTTCAGAAAGCATGATTTGACAAAGGGGGAGATATCAGTTATACTGAATACCAATCCTGCGAGAAGCAGTCTGCAGGCAATAAAACAGAAAGCGAGGGCATTAGCAGAAGCCATGAATTTTATAATGTGATAGATTCAACGGCAGCTTTATGGCCGCAGTCATAAAGCCGGAGAAGATATCGGGTGCGCTCGGTTAAATTATTACCGGGTATTTTTTTACTTAAAATTAGGGAAATTTTTTTGACAACTGAAAAAGGAGGTTGATTTTTGTGGAGATTCAGCTATGTGAGCACTTCACATACAGGAAACTCTTGCGTTTTGTATTACCGTCCGTGGTCATGATGGCTTTCACATCTTTATATGGTGTTGTGGACGGATTGTTTGTATCAAATTTTGTTGGAACCACAGCTTTTGCAGCCCTTAACTTAATCATGCCGATACTGATGATCATCGGCGCTGTAGGTTTTATGATCGGTACCGGAGGCACGGCGGTAGTCGCCAAAGCCCTGGGGGAAGGCCGGACAAAAGAAGCCAACCATTATTTTTCCATGTACGTCTGGATCGTACTCTTTTCAGGTATTATCTTGAGTTCGCTGGGATTCGTGTTCGCGGAATCTATTTCCCGGGCTCTGGGCGCCAGCGGACAGATGCTTGTTTTAAGTACTCTCTACTGTCGGATCTGCTGCATATCCATGCCGGCATACATGTTACAGAATGTTTTCCAGAGCTTTTTCGCCGCAGCGGAAAAGCCTAAAATGGGACTTGTCATCTCCATGGTGACGGGATGCACCAACATAGCACTGGACTATGTATTGGTGGCCTGCCTTGGATGGGGCTTGGCCGGTGCGGCTTTTGCCACAGTGGCGGGAGAACTGATCGGCGGCTTTGCGCCTATGATCTATTTCTTAAGAAAGAACAACAAGAGCAGGCTCCATCTGGGAGGGTTCTATTTCGAAGGACATCTCCTGGCAAAGGCCTGCACCAACGGATCCTCGGAGCTCATGTCAAATATCTCCGCTTCCGTCATTACCATACTTTACAATTTCCAGCTGCTTCGGTACGCCGGTACAGACGGCGTTGCGGCCTATGGAGTGATGAGTTACTTAAACTTCATCTTCGTCTCCATATTTATGGGATACTCCATCGGAACCGCCCCCATCGTCGGATACCACTATGGTTCCCATGACCAGCCGGAGCTCAAAAACCTTTATCACAAAAGCCGGAAGCTGATACTTATCACCGGCATCATGCTGGTGGTCCTGGCCCAGGTCTTCGCAAAGCCGTTAACCGGCATGTTCGTGGGTTATGACTCCACGCTCTTCGCCATGACCTGCACCGGAATGAGGATATTCTCCATATCATTTTTAATCTGCGGATTCAATATCTTCGGATCTTCATTCTTCACGGCATTGAATAACGGTGCCGTCTCAGCGGTGATCTCATTCCTGAGGACTTTCGTCTTCCAGGTGGTCGCCATCTCCGTCCTGCCGGTCATCCTCGGCCTCATGGGTATATGGATGGGCGCAGTGGTCACGGAGCTTCTCGCCATGTGCGTCACCGGCGCGTTTTTCCTGGCGAAGAGAAAAAAATACGGCTACGCCTGATGCATAGCCAATGATAAAAGCCGATTGCTCCGCACTCCGTGCTCATTAAGTGTTCACAGC
>JAJPYU010000187.1 GCA_021204765.1 Clostridiales bacterium | reverse complement strand
CTCAAATGTATAGAGATTGCCACTTGCTGTCTGAACACCGTCACTGGTGATAGTATAATCCACAGACTTTATTCCTGAATAAGCAGAAACCCCTTCTATTTCGTCTGTAACTGAGACCGCCACATTGACATCAGAGGTATAATAACCATACACATCTGCATTGCCATTATCATAATCTGGTTCATCAGGAACCAGTGTGATTGAACTCTGTGTCGTATCTATGATCAGGCCGTCACTGCCAACATACAGGGTGTTCCCCGCATAATCAGTGATTCTGGCATATACCGTCACATACTCATTTTCTCCAAATGTTATTGTATCTTCAGAAAAATCTCCATCCTCATATGCGCCTGCCAGCTCATCTTTGGTCAATGAATCTGTACTGTCGGTCTTGTAATAAAGCACAGCCCGTACCGGTGATGTGGCATCACTGATATAGCTTGTGTCCAGGGATACCGAGAGACTGTCTGTGCTGTTTTTATAATGGCCAAAGACAGTTCCTGATGACTCAGTATCCACTGTTTTCCAGAGCATATCGTCACCGAGCCCTGTTTTTGCACCGTCACTCACCTCAGGAGCTGTTTTATCTATTGTAAAAGAATAAACATGGTCAGCGTCCTCTCTGTTTGCCTTTGCCTCACAGGACAATTTCGCCTTGTTTGTGTACTTATATGACCACTCATAACAGGCATCCCCGCTGAAAGTGACTTTGGTCGTATAAGTATATTTTTTGGAACTGTCAGACCCGCTTGCTGTCCAGGCTGAAATGACAGCCGCAGACCCGGGATCTGCATCAGCATTTTCCGCATCTTTTGCTTTGACGGTGAGTTCACTGGCCGCTGAACTGTCATCGTGCAGTACTATATAATCAGAAACTCTAATAGTGGCTGTCCGGGTCACGTTGTAGTAGCCGTCTTCAGCCTCAGAAGAGTTGACTCCCTCCTCATCCATCTCTACAGTAACTGACGGCCTGGCCTCATCCTCGCTGACGATTGTTACAGCTATACCGGTATCTGCATTAACAGAGTAGTTTGTGATATTACACTCTCCATCTGAAATCGTCTGATCCTCTCCGCCGAGCTTTACCGCCACAAGGTAATATCCCTCGTTGGCACTCACAGAAACAGATATTTCCGTGCCTGCAGCAACTGTTGATCCATTTTCCAGGGTATCCCCTCCCGAAGTCACAGTGATACTCCCCTCACTGCTTTCAATGTCGCTTATACTTATCGTATATGTGGTGTCTTCCGGCTCATCCGGATCATCTGACTTGTCAGGCTCCGCATCCGCTTTCGATTCATCTGTATAATCCCCCTCCGTTTTCCCGGTATATCCATCACCGGTATCCGCAAAGACGCTGCCGGGAATCAGCATGCTGACACACACAAGAACAGCCATTGCTGCTGCGGCAATACTTTTTGCTAAAACCCTCCTTTTCATCTTCCCTTTTCTCCTCCCATTAATCCTGTATCGTTTCATTTGTATGTATCATTACAATATCCTGTAACATATTAAAGGCTGCAGGCTGCCCTCTCTCTTCCTGTGGCAGCTTGCAGGTATCCGCTAAAATACCTGACATACGTTCTGTCACGTCCTCCTCCGGTGAATCGACAGCAGCTTGCCGCAGCTGTACATTCTCATCCGGATGGAGAAAATCATTTATTCCGGATTCCTTATCAGAGCTTTCCTCATTCTTTTTTCTTGCCTCCTCAATAGATTTCCTGGCCGTCCTGCCGCTTAAGTCTCCCACTATCTTCGGTATGCGGAATTTTATCCACAATATGACCGCCACCACGGCAAACGCAGCTGCCAGGACAAATCCGATCATTGATATCATGTAATACGTCTGGGCCATAGCTATCCATTCCTCTCTTCTGTATTGGTATAGGCCCTCCGGATATTAGAAACATATCCACCGCAGGCCTCCATGACTTCATCCTGCAGGGATATGGACCGTTCCTGGGTGACGTTAAGCTCTCCGGCTTTCCCACGGATAGTCTCCAGCAGACCCAATACCCTGTCTTCATCAACACCCACACTGGCAAAACCTTTGCGATGACTGTTTAACAGATTAGCTACCTCTTCATACATGGTCAGCTTGATATATGCTGCATCGTCATAGTCATAATCCTCTGCATTCTCAATACAGTCCTCCAGTGATGACAGCAGTTCTTCATAATCCTCCAGGGCAGGTTCCTTTACACTTGTGGAGTCCACCACAAAACGGGTATAAAATTCGCCGATGATATAATAGCTCCGTGAGATGTCATAATATTCGTAATCAGTCCTTCCGCTCCTGGCTACAGCCTCAAAATAGGGGCAGGCCTTTAGCACCCTGGTGCGGAATGTGTCATCCCCGCCTGAATAAAGGTAAAAATAGGTGACCCCTGCCTTATATGACAGATCCAGGTAATCATCACCTGTCGGGTCGAAATCATCCTTATAGGTATTAAATTTCCCGGTAAACTGGTTACTCTGTGTATCCCCGAAAAGATTATTGTCACTGTATGCTTCCAGAAGCTTTATATATGCCCTGGAATCAGTGCCAAACAGGTCTATGGCTTCAAGATATGTCTCCACTTTTGTCTCATAGGGAGTGGAACTGGATATATTTATCTTCAGATCGTAATCCCGGCTGTTTTCATACGCAGCCATATATCTGCCGGTAAAGCCCACCACCAGAGAGGCCGCGGCAAGAATTGCAAATACTAGAAATGCCAACAGTTTACCCTTTTGCTTCTTTCTGTGTGTCTCCTCTTCCTCCTCAATATGATCCAGGGCATACTGCAGCTCATCACAGCTCTGGTATCTGTTGTCCGGATCTAACTGAGTGCACTTTTTTATAATGCGCTCCAGGCCGTCAGAAAGCTTTTGATCATACTTTCTTATAGGCTGATACTCATAGTCATCTGCCCTGGGATCAGCTCCTGTCAGTAAATGATGCATAGTCATTCCGAGAGCATATATATCCGATCTGGCATCCGTCTGCCTGGATCCCCTCTGCTCCGGCGGTGCATATCCCTTTGTGCCCAATATCCAGGTGTCGGCCAGGTTCTTTTCTTTATATTCCCTGGCTATGCCGAAATCGATAACTTCCAGATTCCCGCTGGGCTTCAACATGACATTCGCCGGCTTCATATCACGGTAAATGATCGGCGGATCCTGTTTGTGAAGATAACCCAGGGCATCACAGAGCTGTCTGGCCCACTCTGCGACCAGATCCTGAGGTATGCGGTGCCGCTCCTTTAGTATCTTGTCAAGTGACTCGCCCTCAACATAGTCCATAACCACCAACAGCGTCTGCCCCGTATCAATGATATCTACTATACGGGGAAAGGCCGGATGATCCAACCTCTTCATGAGATTAGCCTCAGCGACCAGGCTGTTTATGACCATCTCATTATTTTCACCGCTGGCTGTCTTTCTGACTTCCTTTACTGCCCACTGCTTATTAAGCCTCAGGTCCATAGCCAGGTAGACAAAGGACATCCCTCCCCTGCCGATGAGCTTAAGCACTTCATATTTTCCGTCTATTACTGTTCCCGGGGCTATCGCCATAAATACCTCCAACTAAGCCGTGGCTTTTACCGTGATCAGGGAAATATTGTCCTTTTCTCCCCTGCCTTTCACCAGTTCGATCAGCCCTCTGCCGCCTTTTTCCATACTTTCAGTATCGTCCAACATGTCAGGCTGCAGTGCCCTGTATATCTCATCTTCACCTGCCTCATGCCTCAGTCCATCCGAACAGAGCATATATATGGTGCCCGGTGTCACTTCTCCAAACAGTATCTCAGGTATCACTCGCTCTGATGCCCCGATACATTGAAGCAGTGCATTCCTTCTTCTGTCCGTCTTCGCCTGTTCAACTGTCATGATCCCGGATTTAATTTCCCTGGCCACATAAGTCTGATCCTCAGTAAGCTGCGTGACAGTATCTCTGATTTCATAGACTCTGGTATCACCAACATGTAAAATAAGATATTCATCCCGCATGATTAATAACACAGTCAGCGTCGTGCCAAGCTCATCTCTGATAAGCTTTCCATAATCCATGATTTTTTCATTCATTTCCATGGCCAGATGATTCAACACCCGTGATATCTGCTCCATGGTATATCCGGTCTTCGTGGGAAGCTCTTCGTGGAACCACTTTGAAAACGCCCGTATTACTTCCGCACTGGCAAGCTCTCCCTTAGCCAGGCCGCCCATACCATCGCAGATGACAGCCATGACTATCTGTCCCGCCTCTTCTGTTTCGGCTATTTTAAGGCACAGACTGTCCTGATTAATATTCCTTGCGATACCTGTGTCAGTCAGTGCCGCGGCAAAATACCTCATCTGTTTCCACCTCCTATCTTTTTCAGCGTTCGCATTTAAAGTCAGCTTCGACGGGCGAGAGCTGCTTTAGTCGGCTTTACCTCTTCTCACCGCACTGATAGCGGAGTTCCTGAGCGGCCGGGAAAATAATGTCAATTATTCAGTTTCCACTTCTGTGAATCATATCGGTTGATCGGGCCAAGATGAATCATTCTGTCTTAAGATACAGCGGAAAGGATGAACTCCCTCCGGGAAGTGATTTGATTATATGTGCAAAGCAGCGGAAAATCAACCGCATATTTTTTTGTTACATCCTCGTTTGTGCAATTTTCACAAAAGACAAAAATTCAGTAATCACACGGGCTGAACCCGCTTTTTGGCCTGTCGGACGAAATATTTTTCTCCGAAAAATCGATGAATTTTGTGAAAACCCTCCAATCAGACCCCCTGAAATTTTGTGCATGTTTTTTAGGGATACAATTTCATGACAATCATTTCTTCATGCAGTGACAATCTCTATCCAATAGCCTTTTGGTATAAACAAAACTCGTTAGAATTTTTAAGAATGCCTGTCAGCGTTCCTGCTGACAGGCATTTGATTTGTCTTTAAAATCGGCCAGCTGTTATATATGCTATACCCTCTCAATAATACAACTATGTCTCTTATAGCCCTCTCCTCTGGTATTTTTATCGTAGCTGATGCCAACCAGAAGCAAATTCCCCTCATATTCCCGAAGGCATCCATTATATCTCTTTTCCCTGATCTGCTTTATAGCACTATCAGCATCTTTATTATATTTCAATTCGATTATCATTGCCGGCTTGTCAGAATTATGGTGAGGTATAAATGCATAGTCTGCAAATCCCTTTCCTGCCGGAATTTCCCGGACGATATCATAATAATTCCTGGCCGTAATATACGCCAGCAAGACGGCACAACTCAGAGAATTCTCATCATTATAAGTCAGGCTGGAAGCGACAGACTCGTGGGCCAATTCCAAAGCCTCTGCTACCGCATCCCCGTCTTCATCTATAGTAGACGCCAGCAGTTTTTCAGACTCATCTAATAATTTATTCACTTCCGTCCAGTCAGTTCCTTTAACAGCAGACGTAAAAGACTCAGCAACCTCAAGGTTCGGAATATATACTTCTTTTGTAGCCTTATCATAAGCCAGGTAGCCCAGATGAATCAGCAGCGTCAGCACGTCATCCCTACGGCCAAATGAAGTGATATCATTCTGGAATGTACCGGTATCAACAGATACTCTCTGTCCGGCCAGCATCATTACGATAGCATCCTTTAATCCGTCAAAATTCATGCTGATATAATTCTTCAAAGACTCATAGGTCTCAGACTTCGTCCAATAATTAGCGAACTCTTCATTCACCAGAGCACTCATCACTGAATTGGGGCTGTATACATGCTTCATCTTGCTAAATGAATATCCGTCATACCAGCTTTTCATCATGGAAAAATCAAGACCATATTTCTCGCAGAGCTTTTTCACCTCATCCTCCGTGAATCCAACATATCTGGCCAACTTACCCGGCTGGATCATGGTAAATTCCCTGAAATCCGTAAGAGCAGATTCTGTCCCGTATTTTTTCAGGGGAAGAATTCCTGTCATATAGGCAGCCGCAATCATTTTGTCAGTAATAGGCCCGGCTTTAAAAAGTCCCCTCAGCAGCAGCACATAAGCTTTCTGCAGATCAACATCATCCTTGGCCTCTCTGAAAATAGCATCCCACTCATCAATAATAATAATGAATTTCTCCCCGATCGACACTGCTGCTGCCAGCAAAGCCTCAGGAAGTGTGGTGTCGTCCTCTATGTCACAACCAGGAAATTCTGCGCGAATTTCGCAAACTACTTTGGATCTCATATCGTTCAGGACATTATGCACATCTCTGGTCATGGATAAGAACCAGGTAATATCCAGATAGATCACATTATATTTATTAAGGAAATCCCCATAAGAATCCATACCTGCTATTTCCAGATCATTAAAAAGATCATTTGAATAACAGCTTTTATCATAATAAGCACAGAGCATCTTTGCAGCAAAAGATTTCCCAAACCGTCTTGGGCGGGTGAAGCAGGTTAGCTTATAGCTGCTTCCCACCGTATTATTAACATAACCTATAAGGCCGGATTTATCAATATAATCCCCTTTCCTTATTCCTGCAAACCCTTCATTTCCCGGATTTAAATAAATACCCATGTGCTTTCTCCTGATCGACATCTGGTGCGCCACTAAACTGTTCTCTTATACTTTAGCACATAACAG
>JAJPYU010000162.1 GCA_021204765.1 Clostridiales bacterium | reverse complement strand
ATACTTTCCTTTCATTCCAAAATTTTTATCACAATAACACATTATTTTGAATTATCTGTGTATTTATTCTAAACTTTTTATTGAAGTGTGGTTACCATTCGGATGATTTTGTCATCCGCTTATGGGAAGAATTTTCGTGCGGAGATAAGATTCAACAGCTTATTTTTCCTGGTCAGTTATTTCTCCCGAACTCTGAAAGAATGAGTCCCTTATTGCGGTCCAGCGTCATCCCCACGCTCCAGGCATTTACGAAGAGCAGCAGGGGATTTCCCTTAAGATCCCGCACTTTCTTCATGTCGGAGGTGCCGGTGAGGTGATCCAGGTCAATGTCCTTATTCTCTATCCAGCGGATGTGCTCATAGGGCAGGGTCTCCATGCGGATGTCCACGTTGTACTCATTTTCCAGGCGGAATTTCAGGACGTCGAACTGCAGGACACCCACCACGCCCACAATAATTTCCTCCATACCGGTCTTGTATTCCTGGAAGATCTGAATGGCTCCTTCCTGGGCGATCTGGTTAATGCCCTTGACGAACTGCTTACGCTTCATAGTGTCCAGCTGGGTCACCCTGGCGAAATGCTCCGGTGCAAAGGTGGGTATACCCTCGAAAGCGAAATGCTCTTTCGCAGTAGTCAGTGTGTCCCCTATGGAAAAGATGCCCGGGTCGAAAATGCCGATGATGTCTCCGGCATAGGCTTCCTCCACCATCTTCCGCTCCTGGGCCATCATCTGCTGAGGCTGGGATAAGCGGACTTTCTTTCCTCCCTGGACATGCCAGACATCCATCCCGGCGGTGAATCTCCCGGAGCAGATACGCATGAAAGCCACCCTGTCACGGTGAGCCTTATTCATATTCGCCTGTATCTTAAAGACAAAAGCGGAGAAATCCTCTGAAAACGGGTCTATCACACCGATATCAGACTGTCTGGGCAGCGGCGATGTAGTCATTTTCAGGAAATGTTCAAGGAATGTCTCCACACCGAAATTCGTCAGGGCCGAGCCGAAGAACATGGGTGAGAGTTCTCCCTTTGAGACCAACTCCTGGTCAAACTCTGCACCGGCTCCGTCCAGGAGCTCCATCTCTTCCATGAGCTGTGCCCTCTCGTCCTCAGTGACTATGTCTTCCAGAGCCGGGTCATCTATGTCGTACTCCTGCTGAGTACCCTCCTTAGTGCCCTTAAAAGTGCCGGAAAAAGTCAGGACTTTTCCCGTGTCCCGGTCATAGATTCCCTTGAAATTCTTCCCGGAACCTATGGGCCAGTTCACCGGGCATATGGGTATCCCCAGCTCCTTTTCGATCTCATCAGCCAGGTCGAAAGACTCCCTGGCGTCCCGGTCCATCTTATTTATAAAGGTAAATATGGGAATATGCCGCATGGCGCAGACTTTGAAAAGCTTTCTGGTCTGAGCCTCCACGCCCCTGGCTCCGTCAATGACCATGACTGCGGAGTCCGCTGCCATCAGCGTCCGATAGGTATCCTCGGAGAAATCCTGATGCCCCGGGGTATCCAGGATATTTATGCAGTAGCCCACGTACTCAAACTGGAGCACCGATGAGGTCACAGAAATTCCCCTCTGCTTCTCTATCTCCATCCAGTCGGAGACGGCATGGCGGGCCGTGGCCTTGCCCTTGACGGAGCCGGCCTGATTTATCTGGCCGCCGTAGAGGAGAAATTTCTCGGTCAATGTCGTCTTACCCGCATCCGGGTGGGAAATGATCGCAAAAGTGCGGCGCTTCCCTATTTCGTGTTCTAAATTGCTCATAATAAAATACCTTTTTTAAAACAATGTTTCCCCCGCTATATGTGACTCTATTCCGAAATAGTGAAGCACCGTGGCTCCTATGTCAGCGTAGGTGGAGCGCGTCCCGAAATTTGTCCCTGTGGGAACAGGCTGACCGTACATTACTAAGGGTATATACTCACGGGAGTGGTCTGTGGAGGGCGTTCCCGGGTCGCAGCCATGGTCGGCCGTGATCATGAGTATGTCCTCGGTACGCAGCTTTGCCGTGATCTGCGGCAGCCTTTCATCGAAATAAGTTAGCGCCTTGGCGTAGCCATCGGCGTCATTCCTGTGTCCGTAAAGCATATCGAAATCCACCAGGTTCACGAAACAGAGCCCCTCGAAATCTTTATCCATATACTCAAGCGTCCGCTCTATGCCCTCGGGATTCCCGCTGGTTCTCACGAACTCAGTGATGCCCTTCCCGGCAAAAATGTCATTTATCTTCCCCACTCCGATAGCGGCAAGTCCTGCATCTTTAAGCTGGTCCAGCATGGTGTCCCCCGGGGGCACCAGGGAGAAATCATGGCGGCGGCTGGTGCGGGTGAAATTCCCGGGCTCGCCGATGAAAGGCCTGGCGATGACACGTCCCACGCCGTAGTCTCCCACCAGCATCTCCCTGGCCATCCGGCAATATTCATAGAGCTGCTCCACCGGAACTATATCCTCGTGGGCTGCCACCTGAAAAACTGAATCCGCCGAGGTGTATACGATGAGGGCTCCGGTCTTCATATGCTCCCCGCCGTAGTCCTTTATGACCTCGGTGCCGGAATAAGGCTTATTGACCAGGACTTTCCGTCCGGTCATCTCCTCAAATTTTTTTATTATCTCATCGGGAAAGCCATCCGGGAAAAGAGGCAGGTGCTTCTCAGAGATAAGTCCCGCTATCTCCCAGTGGCCTGTGGTGGTATCCTTCCCGGCTGAAGCCTCATTTAAACGGCAGTAGGCTCCGGTTGGTGCCGCCACTCCCTGGCCGCATACGCCCTTTACCCCGTCCAGATTAAAGAGTCCCATGGCCGTCATATTCGGCATGGAAAAATGCTGATTCTTACAAACCGTCCCCAAAGTATTGCTCCCCTCATCGCCGTAGTCCGCCGCATCCGGCAGCTCACCCACACCAAAGCTGTCTAACACTATCAAAAATACCCGCTTCATATATACCCGCTCCTTTCGAAATATTTAAAGAAAGCCTGCCGCTTTAGCGGCAGGCTAACATAAAATACAGACTAATTATATTTCCGTTTTCTGGCTGCTTCGGACTTCTTCTTGCGCCTGACACTGGGCTTCTCATAGTGCTCTCTCTTGCGGATCTCCTGCTGGATCCCGGCCTTAGCGCAATTTCTCTTGAATCTGCGCAGTGCACTGTCAAGGCTCTCGCCCTCTTTTACGACCACATTTGCCATACTCTCTAACCTCCCTCCAGTTGTGTATTTGACCGTGCAAACCAACTGTCGTTATGGTATTGTTTCGCTGCACTAAGTGCTATTATAACATGGAATCACAGCGAGTCAAGTACTGATTTTACAGCTTCACGGACGGTTTTTTCGGGAACCACGCTTGATATGCCGCCATGGGCCTGAGTAGAGAGGCTGGCGGCACAGCAGGCAAAAAGGGCTGCAGAGCGCATATCCCCTCCAGTGATATCGGAGAGCTCCTTCCCGGTCGCAAGGAGCCGGCTTAAGGCACTGCCCCCGAAAATGTCCCCGGCACCGGTAGTGTCGACCACGTGGATGCCGTCAGGGGTGGGGACGACGCCAAAAGAGCTGCCGTTGGAATAGAAGCAGCCGTCGGAGCCCAGGGTGATAAATACCAGCTTCACGCCGTACTCCTCATGCATTTTCTGAGCCGCCTCCAGGTATGGGCAGTTCCAGAGGAAGTCCACTTCCTCGTCACTTATCTTCACTATATCGGCCTGGGAGATGCCCCAGAGGAGCTGCTCTCCTGCCTCATCCATGGATTTCCAAAGGGGCTTTCGCAGATTCGGGTCGTAGGATATCCACTTGCCGCGCTCCTTTGCGTAGGCAACGGCACGCTTAGTGGTGCTGCGCATAGGTTCGTCGGTAAGGCTTAAGGATCCAAAATGGAAGTCCCGGCAGTTGTCTATGAGGGACAGATCCAGCTCATCGAAGCGCAGCCTGGTGTCCGCACCGGGTTTTCTCGCAAAGGAGAAAGTGCGGTCTCCGCTCTCGTCTAAAGTAACAAAGGCCAGAGTGGTAAAGACGCTGTCATCCTCCACTATCCCTTGGGTCTCTATACCCGCCGCTGCCAGAGTATCTATAAGCATTTTCCCAAAGGCGTCAGTTCCCACTTTTCCCAGGAAAGCAGTCCTGCAGCCGTATTTGTTCAACGCCGCCAGGAAATTTCCCGGTGCCCCTCCGGGGTTGGCTGACATGGCGGGATAGCCCACCTCGTTGATGCCTGTGCAGGCAAAATCTATTAAAAGTTCACCGATAGCGGTCACGTCATACTTCATGATAATACTCCGTTTCTTATGATGGATCTGCAGTCATTGTCCATGTCCGGGCTGTTTTGTGTCTTTGCTTTTACTTTCAGCCAGTAAAAACCATACGCAGGCAGCGCAATATTTTCAAGTGAGATCTCCTCCCCCGTCAGCATGTCTGTGCAGGGCCTGTCATCCTCTGTGACAGATATTTCTTTCTCATACTCGCTGAAGTTGAAGATTCCGTACATCTTATCCCCGTCATAATACCGCCCTATGCACAGCACTGACCGGTCGCCGGCCCGGACTGTCCACATATCAGCGCTGGTCATGAAGACTTTCTCGCTGCGGCGTATAGACTCCAACCCGGCGAGACGGTCAAATATCCTCTCCTCCACTGACCCGGACTCCGCGATCTTCTCCGCATTCTCCCAGTTCATCTTCCCACGGTGGATGTAGCGGGAGTCATCTGCCTTAAGCGGATCCTCTTTATAACTGTAATCGTTCACCTGAGCGATCTCGTCCCCGCTGTAGAGCACCGGGATGCCGGACTGGGTGAACATATAAGCGTGAAGCATGACATCCAGCTGTATAGCTCTCTCCATGGCCTCCTCATCCCCCTCGAAACCAGCCTTTTCCACGCCGCACATGGAGGCAGTGGTGCCGCAGAAGCGGGCGTCTCCGGTGACGGGATCCGAGTTATAGAGCTCGCCCCGGCTGTTGCTGCTCCCGGCAAGGCCCCGGAAATAATCGTTTAAATATTTCTTGTGGGGCACCTCCTCCTGACCCTGCCATTTTAGCGTATCATAGTCCAGGCCCCAGCCGATGTCATCATGGCATCGAAGGTAATTTAAGAATACGTACTCCTTCGGAAGGCCGCCAACGATATCCAGCTGTTTTTTCAGCAGCCCTGTATCCCGTGTGGCCACCGTGTGCCAGGTGGTCGCCATGGTGGTCACATTGTAGAGCATATGACACTCCGGCTTCTCCACGGTCCCGAAGTAGGGCACCACCTTCACCGGCTCCATCACCACTTCTCCCAGAAGGAGCACGGAGGGACAGACTATCTCGGAGATCATCCTCATCATCCTGACTATGGTGTGGACCTGCCGCAGATTACGGCACTGCGTACCCGGTTCTTTCCATATATATGGCACCGCGTCGATGCGGATGACGTCTATGCCCTGATTTGCCATGAAAAGGAAGTTATACATCATCTCATTAAAAACCCTGGGGTTTCGGTAGTTTAAATCCCACTGGTAGGGATAAAAACAGGTCATGACATAGTGTCCGCAATCGGGCAGCCAGGTGAAATTCCCCGGTGCCGTGGTGGGAAAGACCTGAGGAACCGTCTTCTCAAATTCCCTTGGTATCACATCCGAGTCGAAGAAGAAATACCTGCTCATGTACTCCCCCTCTCCGGCTCTGGCCCGTCTCGCCCACTCGTGATCTGAGGAGGTGTGGTTCATGACAAAGTCCATGCAGACATTTATCCCCCGCTCATGACATGTCGCAGTCAGATGCTCCAGATCCTCCATAGTGCCGTACTCCGGCTTTACCTTTCGGAAATCCGTCACGGCATATCCGCCGTCACTTCTCCCCTCCACTGTGTTCAGGAATGGCATCAGGTGGATATAATTCACATTGCATTTCTCTATATAGTCCAGCCGGGACTCCACCCCGGCAATATTTCCCGCAAAATTATCTATGTAAAGCATCATCCCCAGAAGGTCGTTCCTCTTATACCACTCCGGGTCAGCCTCCCTGGCAGCATCAATTCTCTTAAGCGCTGCGCCGCGGGCCTCATAGAACTCATACATCTGTCCGGTGAGCTCGGCATACATGGAATCATTCCCGTAGAGCTCCATATAGAGCCAGCGAAGCTCATCCTCATGACGCTTCATGCGATAATAAAAAATGTCGTCATTTTCCGGTATGCCGCTAATATCAGAAGCCATATTCCCGCCTAAAACCGTGTTCATCGCATAACCTTCCTTTTACGCATAATTATGATAACATTCTATCAATTCTTAATTTATTAAACAACTGAAATATTTCTAAATTAAATTCAATCTCACACGTGACATAGCAGAAGGGAAAAAGATATTATCTCTCAGTTCACAGAGGCATCCACGTGTGTGAATGCAGAAATAAGATCAAGCCCCCGGTAATACGTTTTTCACAGACCATTCGGCTGGTTTGAGCGATAAGCGACGAGAATGCGGCCAGGTACTGAGGATATGACTGCTTGCAGGCAATATCCTCTGCACATAGCCGCATTGGAGTGCAACGGACACCGAAAAATGCGAAGCATTTTGAGGGGCTCGTCGCTTTTCTCAAAAAATCTTAACAACTTGTTCTTATTTTACAGCACCCGTCATGCCTTCCGCGAACTGCTTCTGCAGTACGAAGAATACGATCA